>JAPOOP010000428.1 GCA_026713385.1 Candidatus Poribacteria bacterium
ACCAAAACCCCGATACAGATCATCGGGGCAGGGAGGACCGATACCGGTGTCCACGCAGAGGGGCAGGTCGCCAACTTCCATACGGATTCACAGATACCTGTCATCGCATTTCAGAAAGGGCTCAACGCCATGCTGCCTCGGGATATCGTCGTTTGTTCCGCAACAGAGGTATCCACCGAGTTTCACGCCCGTTTCAGTGCGACAAGCAGGCGATACCGATACACGATTTTAAATAGGGACTATCCGAGCGCACTTATGCGACAGTCAAGTTACTGCTTCCAGACAGAAATTGATGTTTCACTCACAAATGAACTTTGTCGAATCCTTGTTGGCAAACACGATTTCTCCTCCTTCCAAAAGGCAGGGAGCGACCGAATAAACCCTGTCTGCGAGATTTATGAGGCACACTGGTGGCAAAAAGAACCGTACGTCTATTTTGACATCGAAGCGGATTCGTTTCTGCGCGGTATGGTTCGCGCCATCACCGGTACCATTTTGACTCTTAACGGCAAGTTTTGGAAACCTACAAGCGGCACCCAAAACATCAAATTCCGAGATGCTGAGACGCAACTCCGTCGCATTTTAGAAGCCAAAGACCGCGCCGCCGCGGGAATGTCAGCTCCAGCGCACGGATTGTCACTCGTCCGAGTACAGTACAATACCTCACACCCTTCACTCTAAAAGAGGTTTTATATGAACTACAGCCAAGTCTTGAATGAATTGGAAACTTTAGTCAACGAAACTTTCGGACTCTGGGAACACAACCGCGTAGGTTTCCAGTGGCGACACTATACATGGAACCACACCATGCGTGTGCGTGCGCTGAGCATGGAACTCGGTAAACGCGAAGGTGGGGATGTGAAACTGCTTGAAGTCGCTGGTACACTGCACGACATCACCAAACGATACGACGGCGTTATTTTGACAGATGACAACGGACAACGCATCCTCGATCATAATGGATTCTGGTTAAACGAAACGCTCACCCCTGCCGGTCAGAACGTCGTTACTGAGCTTTACAATAAGCACAACCTTCACGGCAAGGTACATCACGAATCCGGGGCAGTCATTACCGAGAACATCTTGGGGATGTACGACTTTGAACCAGATTTCGTACAAGCCGCGACAGCCGTTGTCCTCGCACACCTAAAGCCGATGAACCTCACAGCGGAGGACTTTAAACTCCTCTACAACAGGGTTGAAAACCAAGTCCTCTACGACGCTGATACTATGGATCCGAATGTCGGTTACACTGCTTTCTTCCGAAACATCCATATCCACTCCTATTTCGCACTCCAACGCGGAAACTTCGATCTTGAGGATTACGTCAAGAACCTGCCACGCTGGATCAATTCCAAGCAGGAATTCGTTGACAAACTACTGACCGAATCTTCCCGTGAAGTTGCCCAAGCGCGACAAGACAGAAATCAGCATCTTTTCTTGCAAATGGTAGATGAATTAGACGACATGGAGATAAATCGTAAATACGGATTGCTCGGTGTGATTGAGTACTTTGTCAGCGTAACTGAAGACCCTCACTTTCTGAATCAACTGGACTACCTGCAAAACGAGTGGCTTCCCCAACGGCGGCAGTGGTTGGCTGAGGAAGAGAATGACGCATCGGCACGCGATCGCGCCCAATCCGCAATCGATCGGGTTGACGAGTTTCTGGCCCTCATGACTCGCGAAAGTAACGGCGAAATTTAAAGCGGAACTCGCCAAAAAGGAGTTTATGTATGAGCACCGCAACGACAAACGAACAGGCAGACATTGCCCAAATCCCATATCCACTCGATCTCTATCGTTTTGACACGACTGCGAAGGGGATTACTGGTGGATTTCCAGCCGTAACCGAGGCAGATATCGAATACTTTCATCGTCACGGCTACCTCGTCATCAACGATGCCTTCAGTCCTACCGAAATCGAGGACGCATTGGCAGGCATGCTCCATCTCATGGATGGGAAGTGTCCTGATTTCCGAGCGATCCAATTTGAACCGAAACTCGTCAAGAAGAAGGATGCTTTGGAGGGTCAAGCCCGCCGTGACGCTATCAGGAAAATCTTCGGTTTTGTTGACTACGAACCTCGTCTGAACGCGATAGCAACCCATCCAGGACTTCTTGGTGTCCTTGAACAAATCGTGTCGGACACACCTGAACTGTTCCAAGATATGGCACTCGTCAAACCGCCGCGTCACGGTTCAGAAAAGGCGTGGCATCAGGATTGCGCTTATTTTAACCTACCGGAGGGAACAACGGTTGTCGGCGTATGGATCGCCTTAGACGAAGCCACGCCTGAAAACGGATGCTTGCACATCATACCGGGTTCAAATAACGAGGGACCGATGATCCATTTCAAACGCCGGGATTGGCAGATTTGCGATACAGATGTGCCAGTTGCGCGGGATACGATGGTGCCTCTTAAACCGGGCGGATGCCTTTTCTGGCACGGTTTGACCCATCACGGAAGCCCTGTGAACCAATCGGAACAACGGCGGCGCGCGCTACAGCTCCATTACAAACCGGCGAGTGTCGGAGAGATCACAATACAGGAACGGATGGATGTTTATGGGAGTGAAGGAAAAGAGGTAGATTGCTAAAAATGGCAGTCAGCAGTCAGCAATCGGCTATCAGAGAATTAGCAATCAGCGGTCAGGAAAAAAGGTCTTCGTTTGAGTGGCAGTCAGCAATCAGGTGTTTTTGATAGGATGTTTCCCCAGTTTTTTCTTGCGAAAAAACCTTTCAGCGATCGGTAAAGAAAAGAGGCATTCTGTAACGCTTGCGTCTTTGCTGATTGCCGACTGCCGAAAGCCGATAGCCATTCTTGCTGATTGCCGATTGCTGATGGCTAATTTGCTGACTGCTGACTGGGACTACGCTACTTTTTCTCTTCCGGGAACGGTGCACGGATATCGTAACGTCCCTCAACAAATACGGGTAACTTTCCACCTTCAACGAGAAGGTCAAGCGGATTGGGGCGCGTTTTTAACGGAAAATTAACAACGTCTTGGAGACGCAACGATTCATAAATCGCCATCAGGATTTCTATCGTGCAAAGTCCATGTCTGCCAGCATTTCGGTGTTCATCAACATCACCTTCAATCCAAGCTAACATCTCATCAAATTGATTCGGTTCACCTTGGCGAGGTTCAATGACCTGCCAGCCAGCGGCTTTGCTGTTGAGCACTTCAATCGTCCCGTTTTCACCACGTCGGAGTTGCCCATCGTCTCCGTAGACAACATCACCTCGGAGGACGGGTTCCGGTAAATCGCTTTCGTAGATGCCACGGATACCGTTTTCAAAGCAGATTTCTGCCATACACAGGTCTTCAGTCCTTACACGGCGTTCCCAGCGATCCGTTTTGCGGGCGACCTGACCGATAAGCCACAACGGATCCGGATCACCGAGGATGTAGCGCATTTCGTCGATTTCATGGGTGCCGCGATTCAGCAATCCGTGTCCATCGCGACGGAGCATCGCCTGCGGTTGACCGATGGCACCTTCTTGGATGAGACGGCGCGCCTCACAATTTTGAGGGCTGAAACGTCGTTGGTGTCCAACGACCAACTTCACATTGTGCTTCTCACAGGCATCCATCATGTCCTGCGCATCGCCAACCGAAGCCGCCATCGGTTTTTCAGTAATAACACCGAGTACACCGCTCGCCGCAGCGGCGATAGTCGGTTCAGCGCGGACGCTCTGCCACGTCGTAATACTGACGATGTCCAAGTCCTCTTTTTCGCACATTTCACCGAAATCAGTATAGTGGGTTGGGAGTCCGAACTCTTCCGCAAATTTCGCCGCGGACGCCGCGCTAATGTCTGAAGCCGTGACAACTTCGGCACGCCCCGTACTCGTCCAATTATTCACATGAGAACGTCCCATGCCACCACATCCAATAATTCCAACACGATATGTCTTGTCTGCCATCTGTTTTACCTTATCCTCATCCTCAAAATAGATTGTGAACAGGACTTACGTCAATGTGCCACCGTGAGGTTTCAACCGAACTTCTCAAACACACCGTTTCTGAAATAAACTCAATTGGCAACCGAGCGATAAAAGAAATCGACGTAAGTTCTACTGGATTCACATTCTACCAAAAATTGTCCGTCAATACAAGCGAATTCTGCGAGAATAGATAACATGTGTCCTTTTTAACACATCTCTCAAAGCCAAAAACCACATAAAGTCATATACTGCCTATAGTGTCTAACAAGTAATCGATCCGTATCAATTACGCGATAGGGTTAAAGCAACCCTTACATTCCTTGAACACCAAAAGCCATATAAAGCCATATAGTGTCTATAACTTGTAACAGATAACCAATTGGCATCGTTTATGCAGATAGGGTTAACACAACCCATTACATTCGGCGACGAAAATTTGTAAGGAGAAGGAAATGGAAAGATTAATCGTAAAAGGCGGCACCCGGCTTCAAGGAACGATTCCAGTCAGCGGTTGCAAAAACGCAGTTCTACCTATCGCAGTCGCCGCTGCGATCCTCGGTGACGGGGTCAGCGTACTTCACAACGTACCAAATCTAACAGACGTAAAAACCCTCAGTGCTGTGTTGGAAGGACTCGGCGCGACAACAAAAATAAAAAAATCCTCACTCTATATTGAACCAATAAACCACTTAGAGTACGAAGCACCTTACGAACTCGTGCGAAAAATGCGCGCATCTATCTATGTCCTCGGTCCGCTCGTCGCGAAATTAGGGAAAGCAAAAGTCTCATTCCCCGGCGGATGTGCCATTGGACCCCGCCCCATCGACTTGCATATCCGAGGTTTGGAGCACTTAGGTGCAGAAGTCACAGTAGAAAGCGGATACATCTATGCCCAAGCGAAACGTCTCGTTGGCACAGAAATGTATCTCATGGGACAGCACGGACCCAGCGTCGGCGCGACTGCGAATATTATGATGGCAGCCACCTTAGCGGAAGGCACCACGGTTATCCGCGGGGCGGCACGTGAACCGCATATCTCCGATCTCGCCCATTTCCTCAACGCGATGGGTGCGGATATAGAAGGCATCGGCACTTCTGTCCTGACGATTCACGGTGTCAAGCAACTCCGTGGAACGGAACACACCGTTATCTCCGATGATATTGAGGCTGGCACCTTCATGGTTGCAAGTGCTATTACCAGAGGCGATGTTTATGTCGAAGGTATCACACCGCAACAGATGCCCGCCATCTCAGAAAAATTCACCGAAGCAGGTGTCGAATTGGATTGGGATGACAATGGCGTTCGCGTTACAACACCTCGCGAGATTAGAGGCATTGATGTCACCACAGCACCTTTCCCCGGTTTTCCGACAGATATGCAGGCACAAATTATGGGACTGCTCTGCCTCGCATCCGGGACCAGCGTTATCACAGAAAACGTACACACAGATCGCTACATCCATGCGGCGGAATTGAACCGGATGGGCGCAGACATCATGCTCGATGGTGGCAAGGCAGTGATTAGCGGCGTTTCCAAGCTCAGTGGTGCACCCGTGATGGCTTCCGATCTGCGGGCTGGTGCTGTCCTTGTTGCCGCTGGAATGGCAGCAGCTGGTGAAACCGTCGTGTCACGGGTCTATCACATTGATCGTGGATATGAATCCATCGAGGAAAAACTTAATAACGTCGGTGCAAACATTAAAAGAGTCTGGGACAACGGCGAAGAAGTTTAGTCGCTCTTGGCACTGGTAGTAAGTTCTTAATACCTGTTTATAAACGTCGCGAACCAAGAGGAAGGATTATTGAAGGATGTTACAAATTGTCGAGACGGGTACCCAAGAAGCTGAGGATTTTCTCTCAAAATTGATGGCGCGAGGTAAACTCACAGATGAAGGTATCTTAAAGACAGTCCGGCGTACTTTGAGTGACGTGCAAGCGGACGGGGATAAAGCGGTTGTCCGATATACACGCAAGCTCGATGCTCCCCGTATCTCAGCAAAGGAACTCAAGGTATCGCGAGAAGAATTTGGGGAAGCGTATTTAGAAGTCCCATCTGAATTTATAGACGCAATTACGCACGCCAGAACAAACATCGAAAAGTTCCACCAAAAACAGTTACGGACGTCATGGATGTCAACAGAACCCAATGGTGTCCTGCTTGGACATCTGATCCGCCCGCTGAGGCGCGTCGGTGTTTGTGTTCCAGCCATCAGTCAACTCCTCGTCTCTTCATTGCTGATGAACGTCATCCCTGCTACCGTTGCCGGTGTTGAAGAAATCGCCGTCTGTATCCCTCCGATGCGAAATCGGGACATCAATCCCTATATGTTGGTTGCTGCCGCAGAATGTGGTATCCAAGAAATCTACAAATGTGGTGGCGCACAAGCCGTTGCTGCGATGGCGTATGGCACTAAGACCATCCCATCTGTCGATAAAATCGTCGGACCGGGAAACCTGTATGTCCAATTTGCCAAGAAAGAGGTTTATGGACATGTTGATATAGACAAATTAGCGGGTCCCAGCGAAATCCTTGTCATTGCCGACAATACAGGTGACCCAGATTACGTCGCCGCGGATCTCATCTCGCAGGCGGAGCACGGACCCGAATGCGCGGCGATCCTTATTACACCGTCTCTCGGTTTCGCCGAACAGGTGAAATCAGCGATCGAGGTTCAGGGAGAATCCTTACCTCGCCGCGACGAACGCACAGAGGCATTTGCCAACTTCGGTGCGGCGTTTATCACCTCAAATCTATCCGAGGCGTTCACCCTCGCTAACGAAATCGCACCGGAACACCTGGAACTTCACATTGAAAACCCATTTGATTGGCTCGGACACGTGCATAATGCCGGGGCTGTCCTCATAGGTCCCTATTCCCCAGAAGCCGTTGGAGATTACATTGCGGGACCAAACCATGTCTTGCCTACAGGAACAGCCGCACGCTATGCATCGCCACTCAGCGTTGACGATTTCCTAAAGAAGTCGAGTCTCATCTCATACACCAAAGCGGCTTTAGAGGAGGTCACACCCTCAGTCGTTAAACTCGCTGAGGTTGAAGGACTCGAAGGACACGCCGCCGCTATGAAAATCCGATTTGAAGAAGATTAACCCACTTTGTTGTAATCGGAGATACACAAGATGTTTTTGATTCCCCTTAGCCTACTTTTCCACCTTTCCGATCCTGACATATCCAGTGAAAAACCTGTCCTGGCTCCCGTCGCGACGTTCTCAATCGTCGGATATGACGCAGAAACGGGTGCGCTTGGCATTGCTGTACAATCCAAATTTTTTGCTGTTGGTTCAGTCGTGCCGTGGGCAGAGGCAGGTGTTGGCGCGATTGCGACCCAATCTTGGGCAAATACGACTTTCGGTCCGAACGGATTAAAATTCCTCAAAAGCGGACTCTCCGCAGAACAGACGCTGGAACGCCTTATCGCGGAGGATTCGGGACGTGCAACGCGTCAGGTAGGTATCGTGGATGCGAAGGGCAATGTTGCTAACTACACGGGAAAAGAATGTAACGAGTGGGCAGGTGCCGTCTCAGGTAAACATTACACGGCTCAAGGCAATATCCTCGCTGGTGAAGAGGTCGTCAAGGCGATGGGCAAAGCGTTCGAGGAAACAGACGGCGAACTGGCGGATAAGCTAATGGCGGCACTCTTCGCGGGGCAAGAAGCAGGTGGTGACATCCGTGGGCAACAGTCAGCCGCCCTACTCGTCGTTCAAGAAGACAGTGGCTACGGCGGGTTCAATGACCGATACATCGATCTACGGGTGGACGATGCCGAAAAGCCGATCGAAGAACTCCAACGGTTATTGGAGATTCATAAGCAATTGGTCCCCCGGTAGCACGATCGTCATCATCAACATTGCGATGACGGTTCTGAACCAGATACTTCCATCGATTCATCCAACACAAGCAGCGGACGTTTAAAACGCGAACGAATGCCGTTTGCAGTGGCTAAGACGACCGGTGAACGTATAATCCGACGTTCCAACTTCCGCTTTCCGGGAATATCGCTGATGATAATTCCTATCAGCATCGTCAAAACACCTTGTCCTGGTAAAGGTATCTGAATAATCCCCACAACAACCAAGACTACCGCGAATAGATTTTTTAAGCACTTGAGACCTATCCGTAAAACGGGGTGTCTGATACGGTTCTCCTGTCTATTCGGCAAGAAATAGTCAGAAGGTAAGTAGGCAATAACCAGCGTGCAAAAGAGGATACTAACGACAAAGCTCGCGATGGAGACGAAAATTAGTATCATCCCATGCAGTTTTAACCATTCAAAGAGAACGTAACTGTAAGTTTTTAACATATCAATAAACGCCAAAAAAGTCCTCTCCTCATCGCAATTCATCGACGCGAGACAGCCCCCCCGTCAATAGTCATAATATCACCACTAACATAGGCGGCTTCATCAGAGGCAAGAAACAACACAGCACCGATATAGTCCCACACCGTTGCCCCCCGTTCAAGCGGCGGCGTGTCCGGTGAAGCAGTCGGTAAATCCGGTAGTGTGTCATCTTCAGGAAGATTCCGTGAAGCATTCATACCCGTCGGTGCACCACCGCCTGGTGCGACAGCATTCACGGTAATACCGTGTGGACGCAGCTCGAGTGCGAGACTCCGCGTGAGCCTATTCAGCGCAGCTTTACTCACACAATAACTCAAAACACCGACGTGAGATTCCTCGGCAAAAATAGACGAATTGTTAATGATACGTCCTCGTATCCCTTGAGCAATCATCACTTGAGCGACCGCCTGTGCGCAGAGTAGACATCCCTTCACATTCACCGCCATTACCGTGTCAAACTGCTCCGGTGTCACTTCAAACAACGGCTGTCCACCGAGAATTCCGGCGTTATTGAAGAGAATATCGATCCGTTTAAATGTCCCCACTGCGGTCTCTACGGCCTGCTGTACCTCCTCAGGCACAGTGACATCCAAAGGAACAGCAATCGCCTTCCCACCCTCAGCGCGGACTTCAGCGGCGACAGTATCTGCACTCCTACCACCGGCAACAACGACAGACGCGCCTTCACGTGCGAACGCTAAACACGCTGCTCTCCCGATACCTAACGGGCCACCACCGCCTGTTACAAATGCAACCCTGTTGTCAAAACGCATCCAATTCTCCCCTTTCACACAATTCCTGTTTTTCATTTCTCATGTATTATAACCTGAGTTGCCACCTATAGAAGATTCCATCAATTTTTTGAGAAAGTTGCGGCATTCACACCTTCGCTCCAGCAGAGCGATATATCTATAGAGAAATTCTGCTTTTTTTTCAGCTCCAGCGGAGCAGTATAATATTTTAAGTCCAACTCATGTTATAATATTTTATCATAACGTCCGTTTCTTATGCAAAGTTTCAAACGATTTGCAACAGGAAGAGCACTTTCATCCGAGCGCCCGACAAATTTCCCCTTGACAAATTTGAATCAA
>JAPOOP010000475.1 GCA_026713385.1 Candidatus Poribacteria bacterium
ACCAACGGATATGGTATACTATAACTATGCATCACAGAGCGTCACCTACAACTGAGAGCGACCAGAAACCCTCAGCACTTCGTTTTCTTTTTGGGACTCTCGTCCTCGGTTCAGTCCTCATTATCCTCACCTGTTATTGGATTATCTCTGCAGAAAACCGAGTTGTATGGGAACTAACCGATTTTTCTATTTTTCCGACAGTACTCTTCACCTTTTTTTTACTCGCTCTCATTAGTCCACTCCTCAAAAAAGTATTTAGAGGTTTCGCGCCTACGGCGCGCGAACTTGCGTTGACGTATACGATGGTATCCGTAGCAACTGCGCTCGCTGGACACGACATAGTTCGGCAGTTAGTGCCGATGATTGCCAACGCGGGATGGTTTGCGACACCTGAAAATGAATGGTCAGATCTCTTCTTCCGATTCATGCCGACATGGCTGACGATTACCGATCGGCGGATTCTACAGGGCTACTTTGAGGGTGATGATACGTTTTGGCAGGAACATTACCTAAATGCGTGGATGTGGCCCATTGTGGCATGGAGTGGGTTGGTGATTGTCATCCTATTCATGATGCTGTGTGTCAACATTATCATCAGAAAACAGTGGATTGACCACGAGAAGTTGAGTTATCCTTTGACGACACTTCCGATTGAGTTACTTGGTAATACGTCTACGCTGTTTCGCAATAAGTTGATTTGGCTCGGTTTCGGAATAGCATTTGGACTGGAGATTCTGGCAGGGTTGAACTACCTTTTTCCTGTGATACCTTCACTGAAAATTAAGTATCAACTCTTCTTTTCTGACCGTCCTTGGAACGCAATGGGACGTTTACCGGTCTATGTCTATCCATTTGCAATTGGGTTTGGGTATCTTATGCCGCTGGAGTTGTCGCTGTCATTTTGGTTTTTTTACCTGTTTTGGGGTGCACAGCGCGTCTTTTTCAGTGCAACAGGGTTGACGACCGCTATCAGTTTACAAACGGAGCAACGCTCCGGTGCTTGGCTCGGCATTGGGACACTTGCTCTCGTCACAAGCCGGCGACAGATTCTCGGAGTCCTCGGCGGAGTGTTTTCCTTTAAGTCTAAAGATGGCTTATATCGACTCGCTGTTTTTGGATTGATAATCAGTATGGCTCTTGTGTTAGTTTTCTGGTATTTCGCAGGGTTATCGCCGTGGGTTGCGCTCGGATATTTCGGCATCTATTTGGTGTTATGTCTTGGAATGACGCGCATGCGCGCCGAACTCGGACCGCCGACACATGAACTACATAATGTACATCCGGACAGAATTATGTTACTGTTTGCGGGAAGTCGACCTTTGGGCGCGCAAAACCTAACCAACACGACCCTACTTTCATGGCTTGCGTATGGGTATCGTTGTCATCCGATGCCACATCAATTGGAGGCGTTCAAAATCGGCAGACATTTCCGTTTGCATGAAAGTCGTCTGGTTATTGCCTTGATTGTTGCGTCGATTGTGGGGACAATCATTTCGATTGTTGGGCATGTGGCACTCTATTATGAATACCGGTTTGCACAGTGGGGGGTTGGTGAATTTAACCGCTTGCAAAGTTGGATTATCGCGCCACGAGCACCGAACCTACCGGCTATCCAGCATATAGTATTTGGCTTCCTGTTCACCGGCGTACTGACGTTTCTGAAACGTCAATTTTTGTGGTGGCCCCTCTATCCTGTGGGTTATGCTGTGGGGAACGGTTGGGCTATCGGTTGGATGTGGTTCTCGATCTTTTTGGGATGGCTCTTTAAGCAATTACTCTTCACAGGAGGTGGAGTCCGAGCCTATCGCAGAGCATTACCGCTGTTTTTGGGCTTCGTCTTCGGTCAGTTCCTCGCGGGTAGTCTCTGGAGTTTGATAGGTATAGTATTGAATATGAACATGTACACACTTTTCCCATAAAATTGTGCCATTAGGACATAATGTGTGTTTACACTCAATGTCCTCAAAGGGCGAACAACATATCAGAAGTCTTCTAATGCTTCTGATTCGGATTCAAAAACGCCTATACTCTGCGTCAATCCAATGGTATTGAAGATATTGCGGACTTGTGTAGACGGATGTGCTACTCGTAAAGATTGTCCTTTCTCTCGCATTTTCCAAAGCAGTCTGATGATTTCACCGAACCCACTACTTGTAATGAAACTACGCCGTTCAAAATTAAGCAAGACCTTTTCTGCGTCCTGAACTTCAGTATCGGCGTAAGCTTCACTCAGTATAGGTTCAGAAGCGTCGGTGAGATACCCTGTAATGTCAAATATAGCGATCTTTCCTTCGTGTCGAATAGAGATTTGTGAATTTGCCCTCACAATTTCCTCCTGTAAGATGAGTTCTGAATTTGTTAAATCCGATTATTAGTTGGCGTGCGGTCCGTTAATCTTCGGTAAAAGTTCGCTGAGGCGGCGTATGCTCGGGCTGCTCCCGGACTACTGTTCCGTCATCGAGATGAAGCCATGTCTCAAATTGACGTTCACCTTCCTGTAACGCTATGACACGTGCGCCGCGGGGGAATCCCTCTCTACCGTAAGTATTGTAGCCAGAAGCGCGTCCATAGCACAAGCGGATCCCGTGCAAATCACCCCAGAAATCGTTAACATGTTCGTGTCCGACAAATGTTCCCATGACATCGCCTGCTTCATGCATCGCGGCGAAGAGACCTGTATTAATGCGAGGCGCGCATACGTTCTCATATTTCACCCCATAGCAGGTGTGAAAGTCCCATACCTCGTCATATTCAGGAATTGGGATGTGGAAAAAGGCGAGTGCCGGAAGTGGCTGCCCCGCTTCAGCGGTAAACTTTGCCGATTCTTGCAGATACCAGACAATTTGCTCACGTTTAATCCAATCGTAGCCATCAATATTTGTTTGCGAGTAACTGCCGGAATCGATAAAATAGAGGAGTGCTGCGGATACATTCTCCTGAGAACTTTGGATGGGTAAAACGTAATTTCCGACCCCCGGTATTTCTACCGGTCCTGGTTCCGCGAGAGATAACGCCCCCTCTTGCATAACTGCCATCAACGCGTTGCGATCGGCATTTCCTTCGTCATCGTGATTGCCGAAAACCGCCGCCCACGGAGCACCACATCCTTCTACAATTTTAACAATTTCTCGGAGGGAATCGGCGGCATCGTTGCATCCCCCGCCCGATAAAATATCGCCTGTCAGTACAATTAAGTCCGGTGATTCAGCTTTTGCGACTTGTACCATCAGGTCCGCCGATTGTTGATCGGGTTCTTCACCGTTTTGCCAATGAATATCAGTGAATTGTACGATTTTGAAACGCTGATCGCTGCCGAACTTCAATATATTTTTCACTATCTACTGCTCTCCTTTGCGCGTAATGATAACATAATTCCCAAAAATTACAAGCGAATTCTTTGTTGCCAGAATTGTTTTATATGTTGTCGTGAAAATAGAATGTTCCTTTCTTTTTTATAGAGTCAACTGTGTAAAAAAAGACAGTAAAAAAATTGCATATATCTTCTTTTGCTGGATGAGCAATCTAACACCGCTACTATAATAATCTTGCTATATCCATCTTTACGTGGTAACATATATACGCTATGCTAAATAACTGTTCATTGAACACCTACGACACCCGGACGACTATTCTCTCTAACGAAGAGGTAGCTGAAGCACATTACTTGTTGCGTTGTGAATGTGCTGAGATCGCACAGTATGCACGTCCAGGGCAGTTTGTCCACGTCATGATTTCACAGGATACAGGAATGTTACTTCGCCGTCCTTTCACTATCTATACGGTGGAAGGGCACGAAATAACAATGCTCTATCAGATCATCGGCGAAGGGACAAAGCAATTGTCGGAGATGCCGATGGGCACACCTTTACAAATCTTGGGACCGCTCGGCAATACGTTTAATCTTACCATAAAGCCTGAACCAGCCATCCTTGTCGGTGGGGGTGCCGGTATTGCCTCGCTCATGTTACTGGCTGCTGTGTTGCGCGAAAACGATATACAGACGCTCGGATTAGTCGGTGCCCAGCATCATGCCCGGCTCTTGAGTGTGTCAGATTTAGAATCTATCGGCATTGTAGTACATATCGCTACAGACGATGGGAGCATCGGGCATCAGGGATATGTGACTGATGTCCTCGCGGATTTGCTGAGTGAAACCAAATGGCATCGTCCGACGATTTATGCATGTGGACCGCACGGAATGCTCGCTGCGGTTACAAAAGTTGCGATTGACTTTGAAGTGCCTGCCCAAATTGCTATGGAGAATCGGATGGGATGTGCGATGGGGGTGTGTCTTGGCTGTGTTTGTCCTGTTCAAATAGATGCGAATTGCGTTGAATACCAACGTGTTTGCACCGAAGGTCCTGTCTTTAATGCAACCGACATTGCGTGGGATGTTTTTTAGACGGATGCCAGACGTAAGACGGACAATTAAATATCGGCTTCATTTTACAATTCGCAGGTTGCTGTTATTGCCTGTTTGCATCGTTCTTAAAATAGTTTAATCGTAACCAATATGGTTGAAATTGATCGAGAACCCAATTGTTAAAAACATGGAAACAACATTTTATCAAGAATTAACAACCATTAGTCTCAGCGGCGAGCTTCTTTCCGATGCTACCTGTGAAAAACTACTAACCGCAACGGAGATAGAATTACTCCCACTTCTGGATGCAGCATATCAAGTTCGCAAAACCTACTTTCAGAACGAGGTACAACTGCATATCCTCAACAACGCCCAGAACGGCTACTGTCCAGAGGATTGCCATTATTGCGCGCAGGCAAGTTCTGCAACGGCGGACATCGAAGCTTACCCCTTAAAACCTGATACCGAGATCCTATTAGAAGCTGAACGCGCTTATGAATCTGGTGCGTATCGTTACTGCATTGTAATGAGTGGACGCGGTCCTTCACCAAAACGAGTCGCTCATCTTGCGAAACTCATCCGCACTGTCAAAGCGCATTACCCGATCGAAGTGTGTCTCTCCGCCGGATTGGTGGATGTGGAATCTGCGGGTATCTTAAAGTCCGCGGGATTGGACAGATTAAACCATAATCTGAATACTTCCGAAGCTCATTATCCAAAGATATGTAGCACGCATAGTTATCAGGATAGGATGGATACGTTGCAAGCCGCGCAGACGGTTGGGCTCGCCTGTTGTTCAGGTGTGATCGTCGGGATGGGTGAAGCGGTAGATGACTTAATTAAGGTGTCGAAAGCACTTCGGCAACTTGAGGTCGCCTCACTTCCGGTAAACTTTTTTCTCCCGATAGCTGGCACGCAATTGTCGGGATCTGTTACAGCACAGCGGAGTGTGCCTACTACTTTAACCCCCGATTATTGCCTACGTGTGTTATGTCTTTACCGATTCTTGAATCCTCGGGCTGAGATACGGGTCGCTGCAGGTAGGGAACATCATTTTCGGAGCATGGAAGTGATGGCACTCTATCCAGCTAATTCGATGTTTATAGATGGCTACCTGAATGCGGAAGGCTCGACAGCATCACGCACGCTTGAGATGATTCGGGATGCCGGGTTTACGGTGAAAACAAACGGTGATGATACGGAACAACTCAAGCAGGAAGAAACGGAAAGAAGAGATGTCCTTCTCAAGGAGTTGAGAGTTCTTCGCCCGCGCATGGAATCCGATGCTTAATCGGGCGGTCATACGCCGGATAGGATGAGCCACCTGTTCCCACAGTAGATAAGAATTTATCCAACCTTACCCAATCTGTGTCAAACCGCCCATATACGATTGTAGCACCGCAGGTACACGCACTGTTCCGTCAGGATTCTGATAGGTCTCAAGGAGTGCGATGACAACGCGTGGCAATGCCGTACCAGACGCATTCAGTGTGTGAATGAACTCCAGTTTCGCTCCGGCTTCACGGCGGAAGCGGATATTGGCACGACGTGCTTGAAAGTCCTCGAAGTTGCTGCAGGAGGAGACCTCTAAAAACCGCTGCCGTGCGGGTGCCCAGACCTCAATATCGTAGCATTTCGCTGCGGCAAAAGAGAGTTCCACTGTGCAATGTTGAACGACACGATAAGGCAAACCGAGAGCCTGCAGAACGCTCTCGGCGTTCGCCAATAGCATTTCGTGTTCAGTGTACGAATTTTCGGGCGTGGTGAACTTCACCATCTCCACCTTGTCGAATTGGTGGATACGTTGTAAACCGCGTGTGTCCTTGCCGTAAGCACCCGCCTCGCGTCGGAAACAGGGGGTATAAGCGGTGTAGTAGATAGGTAGTTCATCGCCAGAAAGGATCTCACCTGCGAAGATATTTGTCACGGGGACCTCGGCAGTCGGAATGAGGAACAGATCGCTGTCCGGATTTTCCTCATCTCTATCGCATCGGTACATATCTGCCTCAAGTTTAGGAATTTGCCCGGTCCCTGTCATCGTAGGACGGTTGGCGAGGAATGGCGGTGAGATTTCGGTATAACCGTGTTGGGTCGTGTGCAAATCAAGCATGAACTGAATCAATGCACGCTCCAACCGCGCCCCTAAGCCTTTGAAGATCACAAAGTTGCTTCCTGCGACCTTAGCACCACGTTGAAAATCGACGATATCCAACTGTTCCGCGATTTCCCAGTGCGGTTTCAATTCAAAATCGAAACTGGGCAATTCACCCCACGTTTTGGTTTCGATGTTGTCATCTTCGTTGGTGCCGACGGGTGTGCTTGCCTCTGGCATGTTCGGGATTGTCAACAAGATGGTATCTATCTCGGTTTTAGTAGCGTTGGCTTCGGCGGTGAATTCCTTGATTTTTTGGGAGAGTTCCCGCATCTCCGCGATAGTTTCTGTCGCGTCCTGTTTCGCCTTTTTACGCTCAGCAATTTGTTGTGAAACTTGGTTCTGGTGCGCTTTGAGGGATTGGGTATGTGTCAAATTCTCGCGCCAGCGTGTATCTAATTCTATCAATCTGTCCAAGTCAGCTTCCGTATGGCGATCTGTTAACATCTGGCGTACATCTTCTATATTTTCGCGAATAAACTTAAGATCAATCACGGCGGTGCCGCTCCTCTATTGTGGGTGTTGCTTGAATACCTCTATTCAGGAGTGAGATTCGTAGATTGTTGCTATGTGGTAGATATCTTTTAACGAAAAAACCACAGCATTGTAAAATACAACCTGTGGCTAATTCGACATAATAGAACGGGCCCGACGGGACTTGAACCCGCGACCTCCTGCGTGACAGGCAGGCGCGCTAAACCAAACTGCGCCACGAGCCCATAAAAGCACCTAACAGGTAGGCGGGACAGGACTTGAACCTGTGACCTACAGCTTGTAAGGCTGTCGCTCTAGCCACCTGAGCTACCCGCCCAGAATGAGATTTGGGTATCATCTCACCTTAAGGACCTTATTAAGTATACCACAGAGTTTGGTGTTTGTCAAGAAAAAATTGTGATTTTTTTGAAAAAAAATGAGAGAGAATAACTTTTTTCAAAAAAGTAGTTTTTCAGGTAATCTTCGTGAACGAGTCCTAATTCACTATAAACCCACTTCCGATAGAATTATTCACGTGGCTTGTCGTTTCCACGGTACGGTCGCTCGCCACGCACAAGTACTTTCTTTGGATTATCTTCCGACGCGAGTTCATCAGTACTATGGTAACCGAGCGTCATACTCATCCGCGTTCTATCTGTGCGGTTAATCCCTGCCGAGTGAA
>JAPOOP010000415.1 GCA_026713385.1 Candidatus Poribacteria bacterium
AAATCTGTTCGCAACTGCAATTGCCCTGATTTTTTCTAGTGCCATCTGTGCTGCCTCAATGCCACATACATTCGTGATAGCGTGCCCATGTTTTTTGAGTGCGTCCTCAATCCAATAATCGTTCATTAAGGTTCGGATGTCTGGCTCAACCGATTCAACTTCAATCATTATTGTGAGTAGGGCAAGGGTTAGTTCCCGCTTACCACCATCGAGAAGTTTAGGTAGTATTGTTTGACCTATTTCCTGATCCATCAGGCCGTATTTCTGGATGGATTTCAATGCAGCTGCCATAAAAGTGATATGCTGAGGTTCTATCCGGTCTACAGGAAGTGTACCAATAATTTTGACAGTATATAGATCTGTCCGTCCATTAGCAATCCGCTCTCTGCTTTCATCTGTAATGGCATTGACAATGTCCACAAGGATATCAATAGGACACTCTGGGTGAGTAGAAACCTTCACCACATACTCCAAGGCATGCCAACGGGAACTATAGTAATATCCGGGCTGATCCGGAGATTCTTGAGGCACGGGATTCCGATCAGGATCGAACCATCCATCCTCTTTTAAGGGTTCTAACCATGCTGGAGATTCAAGTCTGCTAAAAAAATATGCGCGCCTTGCTTCGGATTCTAACAGATTACGCAAGGCACCTCTTCTCTCCTTAGTTGGTTCGGCAATCTGAATTCGATCCAATCTGTCAAGAAGATTAAGATAATTACCGACTAAGCCAGCTAATACACCTTCAAACTCAAGCCATAGCCCTTTAAAATCTTCTATCCTTCGCGGCGATCTCCATGCCCCGTGGCGGTGGGCAAACCTAGCAAAATTTCTAGTGACGCTTATCCATCTTTCAGCAAGTGGCGAGGGATTATCAATACCCAAGGCTATCAAAATTGAAACTCTGTGTCTTGGGATATCTTTGTAAGTAACTTCGACAGCACCAGGTATGTTGACGGTGAATTTAAAGGTATCTTCTCTCCTTCCTTTATATTGCAACGTTTCATCATTAGGCATGCGAATGTTAAACTCAAGTCTCTCTTTTAGGTTCTCAGCTAAAATGTCCCTTAGACCCCCATCTATCTCTCGCGCAATATGTGCTAACAGGCTTGCCGCGGTTTCTAAGTCTTGATGTTGTAGAATTCGGATTCCATCCAGATAATAGGCAGCTATTTCGGGACCAACATTTTTTAGATTTTGATAAATTTCACGTTGTCGGGCGTTTAACTCTGGGACACTACTCTTAACCTGACTCGGCACCTGCGATGAATCCTGCTCATCGTCAAAGCCATCGTTCATTCTTCCTTCACATCCTTCAACCTAAATTCAATAATCACATATTAACACATTCCAAGACGAATGTCAAACCATTTTGCAAGACACATGCCGCCCCGCTGGGGCTTTATTTAGCAGGGCACCACAGTACTATAAACATGTCGCCCCGCTGGGGCTAAAGAGCATCACTATAAACACAGAAATTCACTCAAATATAAGAAACAGTGGGATGGGACTTACGCAATTTTGATCATAGCACGCGCTGTTAGATGGGAACCCTGAAAAAACGTAGTCGGTCCCATGGCACAACCTAACAGGTTATGCTACAAAAGAGCACTACGTGTAAGTCCTATGGGATATTACACAGCACGCTCAATTGACCAGTGGCGATCGGTGCTTTGGACGACGGCGGCACCCGGCATGTCCATCTGTGTTAGCATATCATTGACTTCGGCAATGGTGAACGCGGCAAGGAAGGAATCGTAATACAATTTCTGCTGATACGGAGTGTCGTCAGCGGCATAGCGATCAACAAAGGCTTGTGCATCCGCTGGCGTTTCAGGACGGATAAGGTCACGGATAAGAATAGTTCCTTGGGGACGGGCAACTCTGCCCATCTCTTTGAGTGCGGACATCGCATCGTGGATGTGATGCACAATACTGTTGGAGATGAGTCCGTCAAAAGTGTTATCGGGATAGGGTAGGGTTTTGGCATCAACGAGTTCAAGGGTTATCCGATCAGTGAGACCGGCATCCGCGACGTGCCGTTTCGCTATCTTTAACATTTCTTCGGAGAGATCAATGGCGGTAATGCGGATATCGGGACAGCGTTGCGCGAGTAAGATTGGAATCTGCGAGGGACCGGTGCCGACATCAAGAAAATGCCCGGTACTGGCACCGAGAGCGACAACACGATCAACGAAAGCGCGGTCTACCTCGCCGTGCTGCATCGCATCGTAGGCTTCGGCGGCTTCCGCTGTGTCCATGACTTCTGGTTCTACAATTCTATCCATTCTGCTGTGCCTTCCCGATGAAGTTGAAAAAATAAATTAGGTCATCAACGGGCAATGAATTGCCCTACTACGAACGGTGCCGCTTGTAGTCGTTCGATTTATCGCACGTCGTGTGATATTTCTTGAATCTTGTAAGCCCTGGTTCAGACATTAATTTCGCAACGGTTAATGCATTCTGATGAATCTGGTCTGATTGAAATTGCGTGTACATACCAACCGCCATCGCGTCCATCGGCTTGATATTCTCAAGCGCGAGTTGAAAGGCATCACGCGGTTCGTTCCGACCTGCCGCTAACACCTTTATCGCTATTATCGGCATCGGTATTGCCTGTATCGCGGCAAATGCGGTGTACCGATCGTCCGGCAGATAGAGCTCCCTATGTCTTGTATGATTATACAACGCGCAGACATAAAAGTCAACATCATATCCCTCAGTGTAGCAGTACTTGAGAACCTGCGGATCATGCGTGCCAATTCCGACTGCACAACCGAGGTCGCGGATACGTTTGAGTCCATCGCGTAAGGAACCGAGTCGTCCTTCGGCATACAGTTTATCGGTTGTGCCACCGTGGTGGTAGATAGCAATTGGTTTATAGCGCGCGATAATCTGTAAGTAGTCGCCGAGGTTTGCGTATTCTGTATCTTTTGGCGTTTGAGCGATCCACTGAATTGTGCCACCGGCGTTCCAATATTCGTTGAGTGTCCGCATGATATGCCTATCGGCGCGAGCGAGGACGGTGTTAATGCCGTTTTCCTCAGCTTGCCGAAGGTCTGCCATAATTTGGTGCGCCGTATAGTAATCCTCCATGGCTTCCGATGCTGCCGCGGAGTGGTGCGAAATGCCGCTATACGGGTTGCCGCCGATAATAAGTCGTGTGATATGATGGGATGCGATAGAAATTGTCGGTATTTTCATCATTTATTTTGTAAAGTCCTGTTTTTCTTGAGAAACTCGGAGACTTCAGAGTTCCTTCCTACTTCCACTTAAATTCACTTGCGGGGTCATGATTCTTTTTTATGTCGGTTTTGTCAATTATACCGTTTGGACGTGCATAAAACGTAAATTGGTAGGTATAACCGGTGGATATGTATGTTCCACTTACTGCCCGCATACCGCGGGAATGGATCGGATGGTCTTGTCGGAGTTGGGATCCCAACATACGGCTTTCTTGCCTGGGTAAGAAACCATGGACAGGAATTTGCCA
>JAPOOP010000435.1 GCA_026713385.1 Candidatus Poribacteria bacterium
AAGAACGCCCGTGAAACAGGGACCTATAACGAGGATGAAATTCAAGAAATCTATGAATGCCAAGAGTTCTGCCGCATTTTGACAACCATAATTGAGTTAGAGAACCGACATACCCAAAATACGTCCGCATAGGAAATATCCGCATGGCAAAAGTTACCATAGAAAACCCTGTTATCAACAGTCCATTTGAGGAACCGCAACGGCATTTCAAATTCAACGCGCGTGGTATCACCGAAGAGATCGCTGAAGGGAGACGGAGGAGTGAATACTTCATGCCGTTTCCGAAACCGAAAAAGCAGTCAGGGCAGGATCAGATGCAATTTGAACTTCCTGACCAAGATCTCCGGCAGGCAAATGCATTCATCAATATCGTGCGGATACAGGTAACGGCATGGCGCAACAGCGGCTATCCGGGTGTAACGCCAACGACGAGACGGCTTCTTGAGCATTGGAATAATCCAGAAAACGAACCGCGCCTCTTCTTCTGTCAACGCGAAGCGGTGGAGACGGCTATCTACCTCAATGAATACGATAACAAACAGCGAAATGATTCATTTTACAGGCAACTCGTGAATGCCAATGAGGAGGCAAATCCCGATCTCTTCCGCATTGCTTTTAAAATGGCGACAGGTAGCGGTAAAACAGTTGTGATGGCGATGCTGATTGTATACCATACGTTGAACAAGATAGCGAATCCTCGCAGCACACTTTTTACGGATGCGTTTCTCATCGTTGCTCCTGGTGTAACCATCCGAGATCGACTTCAGGTTCTCTATCCAGAAAAATCTGATAATGACTACCAGAAAATGAATTTGGTTCCGCGTGGCGACTATGACGCGCTCTGTCAGGCGAAAATCGTTATTACGAACTATCACGCCTTTCAGCGTCGAAAGAAGGACGAATTAAGCAGAATAGGCGAAAAAGTTCTCGGAGACGGTGCTAAAAACTTCACAGAAACCCCGGAGGAGATGGTAACACGGGTCTGCCGAGGCCTTGGTAGGAAGAAGAATATTATTGTGCTGAACGATGAAGCTCACCATTGTTACCGTCCGAAAAAGGAGAAAAAATCTGAATCAAGGGAAGATGAAGCACGTTTGTGGATAAACGGACTTGAAGCCGTAAAAGCGAAAATTGGCGTAAAACAGGTATACGATTTATCGGCTACACCATTCTTTTTAAAAGGTTCAGGATATGCAACAACTACACCAACTGGAAAAAAACTCAATGAGGGTGTACTGTTCCCATGGGTGGTCTCCGATTTTGCGTTAATCGATGCGATTGAATGCGGTATCGCAAAAGTGCCGCGCGTGCCAGTGGCTGACGATACAATGAAAAGCGATCCGATTTATCGTCGACTATGGGATACCGTTCGACCTAAACTCACCAAAATAGTTTCTGATGGTGAACCGCAACTGCCCCAAGAATTAGAAACCGCCCTCCAAAGCCTGTATAGCAATTACGAGAAGTCGTATGATTTGTGGCAAAAAGATCCACACGGACTAACACCACCTGTCATGATTGTCGTTTGTAACAATACAAAAGTTTCCAAACTCGTTTACGATTGGATCGCTGGGTGGGAGAAAAAGACCACTGATGGAGAGAATGTAGTTGTCAAAGGAAATCTTCCAATATTTAATAACGAGGACAACGGCGTATGGAGCGATCAACTGAATACAATTCTGATTGATAGCAAGCAATTGGAGTCAGGCGAGGCACTCAGCAATACTTTCAAGAAAGCCGCCCAAACACAGATTGAACAATTCAGGCTTAAGATGAACGTAGAGAAAGTTACGGACGCGGATCTATTGCGCGAAGTGATGAACACCGTCGGCAAAAAGGGTGAACTCGGTGAGCAGATAAAGTGTGTCGTCTCGGTTTCGATGCTGAGTGAAGGGTGGGATGCGAAGCGTGTGACGCATATCCTTGGCGTGCGAGCGTTTAGCACACAACTGCTCTGTGAACAGGTTGTCGGTAGAGGCCTGCGTCGCTCCAGTCACGATGTTGAACAGACAATTGTTGATGTCAATGGAGAACAGGTTGCGTTAGAAACGTTCCCACCCGAATATGCCGAAGTCTACGGTGTACCCTTCTCATTCATTCCAGCAACGGGCAGCGGAAGAGCGATACGTCCAGGTTCTGTAACAGAAGTGGAGGCTCTCCCGGAGCGGAAGGCGACTTGTGAAATCATATTTCCAATGGTCGCCGGTTACCGTCGCCACCGTCCCCCTGAAAAAATTGAGGCTATTTTTACGCCAGAGTCTCGTTATGTGCTTTCGACTGAAAAAGTTACGACGCTAACGGAAACTGAGGATATAACCGGAGGGATGAAAAAGATCATATTAGAGTACCAAACGAAGTTCCGAGAACAGGAAACCGAGTACCGTCTCGCGAATGTGATAATGGAAGAGCATCTTCGAGACAGTGATAACGAGGCAAAATGGTGGCTATTTCCACAAGTCCTCTGTGTCACACGCCAGTGGATGGAAGAATGTGTCACTTATAAAGACAACACATACCCTCAACTTTTTCAAATTGGCGAAATCGCTCGCGAGGCGGCATTTCGGATTTATCAAGGGATTCTTAGGGCAGAACAGCAAACCCACACCTATGATTCTGAAAATGATTCTTCATCAAAGAATTTCCTCCCAATTTTCTCCCATAAATACCGTATCGGATCAACAGAGGATGTCGCTTTTGAAACAACACAACCGACGTGGGAAACGCG
>JAPOOP010000424.1 GCA_026713385.1 Candidatus Poribacteria bacterium
TATGAAGCCGGTGTCGTTCTGCAAGGCACAGAAGTGAAGTCAATTCGCTCAGGACGGTTTAACCTGACAGATAGTTACGCGCAGATAACAGATGGAGAAGTGTTCCTGATCGATGCCCATATCGGTCCTTATGAACATGGAAATATTGCAAATCACGAGCCGAAGCGGAAACGGAAACTCTTATTGCATCGGCGAGAAATCATCAAACTTGAACGCTCAATCCGTTCAAAAGGGATGACTATCGTTCCGACTCGAGCGTACTTTAGCAACGGCAAAGTGAAATTGGAGTTAGCTGTTGCGCTGGGTAAGCAACTCTACGATAAACGCGATAAACTTGAGCGTGAAGCGACTGCGAGTGAGTTGCGGGCATATAATTAGCAATGTTCTGAAAAACCGCCCAGTTGCCAATGGTACTGATGCGGTTGCCATCCGTAAAATTACAATTTGGGGGTGTAAAGGTTTCGACGAAGGTAGTTGAGATATAGGTTGCATGCCGAGGTCTCCGCAGGCCTCGTTAAATAGGCGGAACATTTATAAATGCTGATGAAGAATTAGCATTAGCTGCTTAACGTAGCTACGCTTTGCCGACCTGTTGCCCGTCAGGGAAGCTAAAGCACCGCAATACGGGCTAGCCTCACACCCATTCTCAAGGGGTGTGCCGCGAACCACTTTTGAGATAGCCTATTATGAATCCTGCACAGGGGAGTCTGATAGGCGAATCTTAAAACCTGTGATAAGCATGTAGTAGCCTCTATTGAAATGCCTTCGGACGCGGGTTCGATTCCCGCCACCTCCATTTCTACAGCGTTGTTTCGTGTTTACCAACAACACACCGCTTGCAAAATGATATGGCTGAATTCGCGAACATGCCACCTCGCATTCAAAAGATTGTGCAAGCGCATATATGTGAGGATGAACACATCCACTTGTGTGTCCTCGGTCGCTCCAGTCTGCTGCGTCCAGATTTTGTTTTTATCACGTCGCGTCGGGTGCTGGTTTTGGATGAGCGCTATATAGGGTACCTCGCTGTTTCCTACGCGAATGTTCGGTGTAATCTGCTGTTTACAGAAATCAGCGGTGTTAAGTTGGTTCGACATCTCAAACATCGGCTTCTCCGCCAAGCAAAACTTGAAATTAGTGTTGTACGTCACGTTCATTGGATCGACAATATCAACTTCCGTTCAGCACGACGTGCCTACGCCTGCATCGCCGATCAACTCACGAAATAAAGAAGGGATGTCATGATAGAATTCCTGAATTATCTCATCGTTTCGTATAATGTCTGGTTTACAGCCCCCATAGCGATCGTGTTCCTACTCGCACTCTTTCGACTTGCGACAGGTGCAATGGACTTCGGCGATGTGGATACGGATGTTGATATGGATGTTGACGTAGATGCCGATGTAGATATAGATGCGGACGCAGATGTAGATGCTGATATGGAGGTCCATACAGGCACTCAGGGTTTTACTTTCGGGGATGTGTTTGGGTTTCTGAATGTTGGCAGGGTCCCCTTGATGATTGTGCTAATGTCGCTATTTGTGACGTGGGGAATTTCTGGACTCATTGCGAACGCATTTCTCAATATCCCGGAGAATCCACACTGGGTTTGGATATCGTGTATCATTGCGTTTTTCTGTTGCTTCTTGGGAACTCGGTATATTTCCATCGGGCTTTCAAAACTGTTTCCAGAGAGCGAAAAAGCCATCAGTGATATTCAGCTGCTCGGTTTAAGTGGGCGAGTTATTAGCGGACAGATTACAACTACCTTTGGTACCGCTCGCGTGCAAGTCCCGGACGGGCCGGAATTAACCGTCAGTTGTCGTGCTAACCCAGATGAAGTCACTCCTGTCAAAGGAGATACAGTCATTCTCATAAATTATGATCAAACAAAACGAATCTTTGATGTAAAAAAAAGCGAAATGGATTTGCGATAATGTAGTGTTTTCGCCTACATGTCACGACTTAATTGCGATTGGCATTATCCTAAAGTTCCTACGCTAGGTGCGAAAGATAAAGTATAAAAAGGAGAACTGAAACATGTTGGATGCCAATTTATTCATTACTATTGTCGGTAGCGTGATTGCCTTACTGGTCCTTTTCCTGTTAGTCTATCGCTCTTTCTACAAAAAAGCACCAGCAGATTCGGCATTAGTCATCTCTGGAGGACGTAAAAAGCGTGCCGTCTTTGGTGGTAGTCTCATCAATCCACTAACGAACACGAGCCAACTTATTTCCCTGAATACGCTCCAACTTCCCGTCGAACGAACAGGACAAGCTGCGCTTATTACAAAAGACAGTTTACGTGTTGATCTGGAAGCAGAGTTCTATGTCAAAATTGAACCGCACGAACAGGATGTACTCAAAGCGGTTGCGAGTCTTGGTGATAAAACGTTAACACCCTCCGAGGTTAATAAACTCCTTGAAGGCAAACTTGTCGGTGTGCTTCGAAGCGTCGCGGCAACCATGGACCTACAGGAACTACATGAAAAACGCCAACAGTTTTCTGATCAAGTTCAGGAAGCATGTCGGGACGACCTCGAGCAGAATGGCTTTAAGTTAGAAAGTGTTGCTGTCACTAACCTCGATCAGACCCCGCTCGATGCCCTTGACGAGAACAACCGTTTTGATGTCGTAGCGATTCAGACTATCAAACAAGAGGTTGAAGATAGACAAACTGAAACCGCTCGAATCGAACACGAAAACCGAGTGAAACGTGAAGAGAACCGACTCAAAGCGGAACTGGAAATCAAACAACGCGAAGAGGAAACGGAGACGCAAGCCTTAGAAGTTGCGAAACGGCTTGAGTTTGCGCAGGAACAGCAGCGTAAGTCAATCGCTACAAACAAAGCGGAACAGGAACGCGAGATTGAAGCGCATAAACTTGAACAGCAACAAGCTATTGAGGAAGCGCGAATCAGACAGGAAGAAGCCGTGAAATCTACAGAAATTCTACAGAAGCAGCGGCTGGATACTGCGCGAATTGAACAGGAACGTCAAGTCCAAGAGACAGAGATTGCACAGAAGCAGGCAGTCGAAGTCGCACGTGTCCAACAGGAGCAGTTGATTGAAGAAGCGCAGATTCAACGGGAACTCACCGTTGAAAAAGCCAAGGTTGAGCAGCAGCGCGCTGTCGAAGAGGCTGGTATCTCCAGCAGGATTGTCCTGATAGAGAAAGAACGCGAAGAAAAAGAGGCACAAGCCGAGAACGCAATCCAAATCTCAATGAAGGAGAAGCAGCACGAGGCGGCATTGATTGAACTCTTGGACGTTAGTGCGCAAAAAGCAAAAGCTGAAGGGAGTGTTTTAACTGCCCAAGCGATTGAGGAAGCGGAACGGCAAAGCCAAATCGCTCTGATCCACGCCGAACAGAAAGCGGATGAAGAGCGGATCGCCAAAGAACGCGACGCTGACGCGGAAGCCTATGCTGTTGTAAAATCTGCTAAAGCGGAGCTTGATGCGGCAGAGGTCAAAGCGCAGGCACAAAGAATTCTCGCAGAGGCATTCCTTGTTGAAGCGAAGGCAAAAGCCACTGGCGAAGAGGCATCGATTGCCGCGAAAAATCAGGCGGATTCCAAAGTTCTCGTGAGTGATGCTATATTAGCACTCGTGGAGTCCCTACCTGAAGTAACCACTGAATTGATGAAACCTGCGGAACGTATCGAAAGTATCCGTGTGCTCGACCTCGGCGGCGGTGGAAATGGTAATGGCAGCAACGGTATGAACCGGATTCTTAGTTCGATTGTGAACGCTGGTGCGGCAGTGCCATTGCTGAAGGAAATCGTCGGCTTCAGTGGTTTAGATACCGAAAGAATTGCACAGACTATTAGCGATTATGCTTCCAACATGGCAGTCGATGTCCAATCGAATTCCGAAGAATAGCAATCAGCAAGAATGACAGTCGGAAACCATCAGCGGTCAGGAAGGAAAAGAGGCGTTCTGTAACGCTCGCGTCTTTCACTGATTGCTGATAGCCAATATTATGAAAGGATACACCGATGGAAAAAGAAAAAGAAGCAAGAGTTGAGGTTAAAGTTAACTTCCTCTCAATCGATCGTGGTACGGGAGCACCGATAGTTGTCCTGAAAGAGAAAGAGGGTGATTCAAATCGGATATTACTGATTTGGATCGGCGAATCGGAGGCAGCAGCTATTCAGATGCATATTGAGAAAATGCAACTTCCGCGACCGATGACACACGACTTGCTCAAGAATATGATTGAAACACTTGGGGCTAAAGTTAAAACTGTGTGTGTACACTCTTTTGAAGAACGGACTTTTTATGCACACGTGACATTGGAAGTGAGCGGGGACAATATTGACGTGGATTGCCGTCCGAGTGATGCAATCGCGCTTGCTCTTCGCTGCGAAGCTCCCATCTATGTTGTTGAAGAGGTACTGGCAGAGCAGGGATACTCTGAACAAGAACTCGACAAGGGACAAAAACCTGACACCAAAGATGTTTTGCAGAATTTAGATGACGACACGCTCAAGCAGTACACGGTCTAAATAGTTATCGGTTTGCCTGCTGCGCAGGCTTTCAGTTATCAGTTATAAGAGGAGTTTGTTAAACGAAAACCTCTTAACTGATAACCGACGACTGAGAGGGTTGCGTAGAACCTGCACTGAAAACTATTAAAAGGAGAAAACAGTGTATGACCTTGTCATCCGCAACGGAACAGTCATTGATGGAACCGGTAAGCCTGGTTTCAAAGCTGACATCGCTATTAGTGGTGAACGCATCGCAGGCGTTGGAGACATCCCAGATGCGGCGTACCAGACAATTGATGCAACGGACAAACTCGTTACACCGGGCTTCATAGATACACATACACACATGGATGCCCAGTTCATGTGGGATCCCTTTGGCACACCGACCTGCTGGCATGGCATCACCACACTGATCCTTGGGAGCTGCGGTGTGAGTTTCGCACCTGTCAAGCAAGCGGACCACATGATTTTAGCGAAGGTACTTGAAAGTGTGGAAGGTATCCCTGCGGAAAGCATCATGTCAAGCCTACGTTGGAATTGGGAAACCTTCGGGGAATTTTACGACGCTTTGGATGCATGTCCGAAGGGCGTGAATGTCTGCGGCATGATCGGGCACGCAGCGACCCGCTACCACGCGATGGGTGAAGAGAGTCTGAAAAGAGACAGAGAGCCAACCCTGGATGAAATGAAGGCGATGCAAGCCTCCGTCGATGAAGCGATGGAGGCAGGGGCACTGGGATTCTCCACCTCTCGAACACTCACCCACAAAACCTCTGAGGGCATTCCGATTCCTGGCACATTCGCATACCTCGATGAACTCGTCGCGCTCGCGCAAGCCGTTGGAAGACATAACAAAGGGATTTTCCAATGGGCACCGGGTTTTGGGGAATATGAGAACTATCCAACAACGGAGTATCCAGAAACGCGAAAGGAGATCCATCGCATTGCTGAAGTGAACCGACAGAGTGGGTGTCCCGTAATCTTCAGTGCGTTCACTCATGAAGCTGTACCGACGATCCAGACGCTATATTTGGGATGGCTTGATGAAGAACGAGCCGCCGGGGCACAAGCACGCCCGATGGTTTCTTCGCGCGTTAATACGGTAATGGTTGGACTTTGCAATTGGATGCCGATTCGCGACGTGAGCGCGTGGCGTGAATTATACAGCCTCCCCTATCCTGAACGGTTGACAG
Organism: Candidatus Poribacteria bacterium; assembly: GCA_026713385.1. GTDB lineage: Bacteria > Poribacteria > WGA-4E > WGA-4E > WGA-3G > WGA-3G. The sequence goes on from JAPOOP010000424.1 coordinate 5,684, forward strand.
CAATCCAAGATGAAAAGACACAGGCAGGACTGTTAGATATTCCTGCCGAAAGTGATGAACGTCTCGGCAAAATGTTATACCGTTTTGGACCGATGGAGTGTGAATATGTCCGTAAACCGGAGAACTTGCTACGCAATATTGCCGATGAAAACAATGAACGCCCAATAGAAACAATCGTTCGGTTATTCCTCGAAACCGGTGGACGACAGCTATTTGCCTTCGCAACGAATAATCATAATCTCGCGCATGTTGAGGAAGTCGTGCGCTACCGAGACACGCTCCTTGGTCTCGGTGATGCAGGCGCGCATGTAAACGCAATCTGCGATGCTTCCCTCTCAACACATGCCTTGACATATTGGCACGGTGAACGACAAGTATTCAGTTTGGAAGAGACTGTTCGCCGGTTGACTTCTGACGGCGCAGAAGCTTTTGGAATCCCTGAGCGCGGGTTATTAAAACCAGGATATTACGCCGATGTCAATGTGATTGACGCAGAAAACCTCCGCATGGAAATCCCGGAATTTGTGTATGATTTACCTGTTGGTGCGGGACGTTGGACACAGCGAGCGCAGGGTTACGACTATACCCTTGTGAACGGCAAGGTTATCGTTGAGAATGACAATCATACGGGTCGTCTTGTTGGGAAACTCATTCGGATTTAAGACGCACATCACACCCTACGACGCAACTTTTGTGAGGGACCTACTCTATGAAAGAACAGGCACAATCCCCCAAATCGGATGATCCGAAAAGCGATCAGTTTCGTGACTACATCCGACACCGACAACTGGAAATGCTGTCCGAGGATTTATGGGACGAGTATCTTTGGGGCGAACTCGGTGCCGCGGTCCGTGATTTAGAGAATGAGCCGTGGGGCAAACCTTCAGAGGAAACTAACTCGGACTCATCCTAACTGCGAGAACGTGTCAACACTATGGACAATTCATTGGGAAAAAACTGCACTGTGCTTCATGAAAGTTGCACAACTGCCTTGTCTCGGAGCGACTTCGTCCCGAGAATAGACCTCTCCTTTCTTGATCCTCCCTTCAATCAGGATAAGGCTTACAATGCCTGGGATGATAACCTACCCCCAGAGGAATATTGGGGGTGGATGCGCGATATCTGTGGAAAGGTGTATGCCTTGACTTCTGATGGTGGAGCAATCTATTTCATGCAGCGCGAGAAGAATACAGAGTTTGTTCTACAATGCTTGCGCGATGCCGGATGGACCTTTCAAAACCTGATTATCTGGAAAAAGAAA
>JAPOOP010000388.1 GCA_026713385.1 Candidatus Poribacteria bacterium
AGACTCATCAGGGCAACGTTCACCAGTGGGTTTGAGATAGAATAGTTGAGCAGGAAACTGTCCACATCAACATTCGCCATCTCATTGGGGAAGCAGTGCTTCATGAGATTCTGGAACGCATTGCTGGTGGTAGAGCGCATCAGTACAATTCCCATCTCCTGTGCAACCGCATCAGGGATGACACCGCGTCTGCCGAATGCATCACAAGTACTCTGGTACATCAGGTTGTAGTGGATCTGCATCATGTCAAACTCGCCAGTAGCAATCAGTTGCTCTGTGCCTCCAGAGGGACCATCTGCCGAAAATCCGATAAATCGAACCTTCCCTTCCTCCTTCAGTTTGAGATATGCTGCCAACCCACCACCGTCCAGAATCTGTTCCAGATCTTCCGCGTAGAACCATCCACCGTGGAATTGCAGGACATCAATATAATCGGTACCGAGGCGTCGGAGGCTCCCTTCTACATCTGAGGCGACACCACCGGGGTCATAGGCTTCCGTCTTGGTCGCGACAATACACGATTCCCGCCGTCCAGCGATCGCCTTACCGATAATTGTTTCGCTGTAGCCACCCCCATAATCGGGGGCGGTATCGAGATAGTTCAGCCCGGAATCCATAGCGTAATGGAGCATATTAACGAGCGACGTTTCATCGTGTTCTGGGCGGACCCTACCCCCACCGTATCCGATCTCTGATACACTGAGTTCTGTCTTACCGAGTGTTCGGTATTGCATAATAAGTGAATATCCTCCTACGCTATTTTGTATTTTAAATACTTGCTCTTGGGCAAGGCTACTGGAAATTACACAAAATCCATGTGTGAGGTGCTGCTTTTATTCCCGCGTATCGTGCGGTTGCTCGGCTTGACACAATTTTCCCCAAATAACCCCTCTACCTGTTCAATAACCTGCGGATCATTTGCCACATTATACTTTTGATTACACCGCGCGATAACTTCACCGTAACGAGGGCTCATGAGACGTAGAATCAGGTCCAATTCGCCCCTGTTGGCACGAGCAATTTTCTGAAGCCTTTCCAATTTCTCAACATTTTCAACATCAGATTCGGGAATCGTCACCTCAAGAGCAGATGTCTGTTGCTCACTGACAGATTCAATATCTATCACCCGGTCGGCCTGTATCTGACGCTCTTCCCTTTCAGTATCGCCATTCTCAGACCTTCGACTCCTGCTATTCTGATTGACATTGACTTTCCCGCGAATCCAAACAACCCTACCTTCAACGAGGTTTCCAGCAGTTTTGTATGCATCTGGAAAAATGACAACCTCTATCGCGCCTTCCAAATCCTCGAGTCCAATCACCGCCATAGGATCGCCTTTCTTGGTAGTGATATTTTTAACCTCCGTTATCAATCCCGCCACATCAACTTCAGAGTCAATACGGTGTTCAACGAGAGTTTGGGTGCTTGCACTCGTGTAGTTTTCAATGATGTCGCTATATTCTTCAAGTGGGTGTCCGGAAACATAGAAACCGAGTTGTTCCTTTTCCCGCATAAGCCGTTCCAACGGTTCATATTCGTGAACACTGACGCGTGTTAGGGGCGCCGTTGGTGTTTCCTCACCATCTCCAAAGAGACTCATCTGTCCGCGGTCCCGTTCTGCCTGTGCGTTTTGTGCCGCTTTCATGATATTCTCTAAGCTGGCGACATGTTGTGCGCGATGCCCATCAAGTGAATCAAACGCGCCGCTCAGAATCAAGCTTTCAACAGCACGCTTATTAACCTGTTTCATATCAGCGCGTTCGCAGAAATCCTGTAACGATTTGAATGAACCCCCTTGTTCTCGTGCTTCCACGATTGCATCTATCGCACCATCACCGACACCTTTTACAGCAACAAGTCCGAAACAGATATCGTTGCCATCCACCGTGAATTCTCGCCGACTACTGTTAACATCCGGTGGGATTAGGTTAATTTCTACTTCCAGAAATTCAGCGAGTTTTTTACACTCAGTGCGATATCGGGTAATCTTCGATGAATCACCCGCTTCTCCAGTCATCATTGCTGCCATGAATTCGTGTGGGTAGTGTGTTTTCAGATACGCCATGCGGTACGCCAACATCGAATAAGCAACGGTGTGTGACTTGTTGAAGGCGTAGCGTGCAAATGGTTCGAGCAGTCGAAATATCCTCTCCGCCTCTTTTTTGGCGATACCGTTTTCCGCCGCGCCGTCAATAAATTTCTCACGCTGTGCTCTGAGCAGTGCCTCGTCCTTCTTTCCCATGGCGGAACGGAGTATGTCTGCTTCACCGAGGGTAAAGCCTGCCATATCGCGAGCGATTTGCATCACCTGTTCTTGGTAAACACACACACCGTAGGTGTTTTTGAGAGCATCCTTAAGCGACTCGTGGATATGTTCTACAGGCTTGAGTTTATTCTTTCGATCAATGAACTGTTGCATCATACCGCTTTCCAACGGACCTGGACGATAGAGAGCCGGAATAGCAGAGAACTGCTCAAAGTTATCAGGTTTGAGTTGCGTGACAACACGATACATGCCTGGGGAGGCTTCCAATTGGAATAAGCCGTTAATCAACCCTTTGCTGAGCAAAGAATAGGTTTTTCCATCATCAAAAGGTATCTCTTCTAATTTAATCTCTTTACCGTGGTTCGTCTTAATCATCTGTAGGCAGTCGTATGTCTCAGTAAGACTCCGTAAGCCAAGAGAATCGAATTTAACGATACCTACATCCTCAACCGTCTTACCTTCAAACTGAGCTGCAACCTGGTCGTGTTTATCCTTGAAGAGCGGGACGTAATTCGTCAACGGACCGTTTGAAACAACGAGCGCGGATGCATGACAGGAGACGTGCCGTTTCATGCCTTCAACCGATCTACTGAGATCCATCAACTCTTTATTTTCAGGACTGTCAGCGAGTTTCTGAAAGTCGGGAACCTTTTCCAAGACCTCATCAAGTGTTATGCCAGGCGTGGATGGAATAAGTTCCGTCAACTTTTCAACATCTTCGAGAGACACTTCAAGTGCGCGACCGACATCCTTGATAGCGGCTTTGGCACCCAATGTCGCAAAGGTAGCAACTTTACCCACAGAATCCTCACCATATTTTTTTCTGAGGTAATCGATAACATGCTCACGAGCGCGATCGGCGAAGTCAATATCAATATCGGGAGGGCTGATACGCTCAAGGTTTAAGAACCGTTCAAAAAGACAGTCGTAATCCATCGGATTGAAAGTAATCACATCAAGCGCGTAAAGTACGAGGCTACTCGCGGCAGAACCGCGTGCAGAGAGTGGATACCCCTGTTTGTGAGCGTATTTAACGTAATCCCACACGATGAGGAAATAACCGGAGTAGTCGGTTTTGCTAATAATATCCAACTCGTAATCCAGTCTCTGCCGAATTGGCTCAGAGAGTTCACTGCCATATTTTTCTTGCAAGGCTTGGTAGCAGAGCTCTTTGAGGTAACTATCATTTGTGTGACCTTCGGGGACCTCGTATTCCGGCATCAGGTTTTTGCCATAATCGAGTTCAAGGTTGCACCGATTCGCAATCTCAAGCGTGTTACTGATGGCTTCAGGCGGGTAATCTTTGAGGACCTCCCGCATTTCATCAACACTTTTAAAATAGAAATGGTTATCGAACCGCAGCCGGTTCTGCTCGTTGACAGTCTTTTTTGTCTGTATACACAGGAGCACATCGTGCATTTCGTGGTCGGATTTGCGAAGATAGTGGCAATCGTTTGTGGCAACGAGCGGGAGATTGTACTCTTTCGCCAGTTGAACCATTATTGGATACGCTTCAAGTTCTTTGTCAATATAGTGGTTTTGCACCTCAACGTAGAGATTGCGCGCTCCCATTATGTCCATCAGCGTTTTGAAGTTTTGAATACCTTCTTCTCGCCGATTTGAACAGAGGAGTTGTGGCACCTGTCCTTGAATACACCCCGTTAGCGCGATAATTCCGTCACGATGTTCGCGCAGTTTTTCCATATCGATGCGCGGTCTACTGTAGAACCCTTCTGTGTATCCAAGGGACACCAATTTTAGAAGATTCTGGTAACCGGTAGCATCCTCTGCAAGCAGCGTGAGGTGGTAGGGACTGCCCTGTTCCTTTCCGCGCGTCAATCGGCTGCCGGGGGCAACATACACTTCGCACCCAACAATTGGGTTGACTCCCGCCTTTTTTGCTTTGCTGTATAATTCCCAAGCCCCGAACATGTTACCGTGATCGGTAAGTGCGACAGCAGGTGCGCTGTTTTCGACTGCCCAATTGACCATATCCTCAATGCGGCACGCGCCATCCAACATGCTATATTCACTATGATTGTGTAGATGAACAAATTCGGCTGCCATCTCTCCTCCAATGTTTAATAAGTCTAATTGTCAATGTATTATAAACTATGAAATCATCTATTAGTATCAAAATAGTATATCAAAAAAACGCTTAAATTTCCATAACAAATTCGCCAAAATGTACCTCTTTCTCATCGAACAATTCGGTAAAATTAGGAATCGAACTATTTGCTATTAAGTTGACACACTCGTCCCATACCTGCTATAATAATCATCATTATATTTATATATCCGCTCCCAGACCGCAACTGTGGAGTAGAAAAGGTGTGTATTCTTCATCGCGGATTTTCGCGTTCAATTAGATGGAAAAATCAAGACTTCTCCTCCTGTTCTTAACCCTGTTTTTCGTGATGCTCGGTTTTGGCATCAT
>JAPOOP010000406.1 GCA_026713385.1 Candidatus Poribacteria bacterium
CGCTTGATATGCGGTATGAGGGGCAGTCTTATGAGTTGAATATCCCGTTTTCTATCACAGAACATGCGTCTTCAACCGAGATAGAAGCTCTTGTTGAAAGATTTCACGCCGCGCATGAACTCCGGTTTGGCTATGCCCGAAATGACGCGCCAGTGGAAGTGGTGAATCTTCGACTGACAGCCACTGCGGAGACCGACAAACCTCCCATCCAATCAGTTCCACTCGCCGATACTGATGCCTCTGAGGCGTTTACTGTCCAAAGTCCTGTTATCTTTGAAGGTGAAGCACTCCCAACCGATTTCTACCGCCGTGAGGCGTTGCGTCCCGGCAATCAAATCGCAGGTCCCGCGATTGTGACGGAATTTAGCGCGACGACTGTAATACCCCCGAATTTCTCCGCTGTTGTTGATGTCTATCAGAATCTTATTTTGGCTAAAAGGTAGAGATGGACAAATTCCTTTGACACGGCGCGTCCCCTTTGATATACTTTCGACATAACAGAAATTATCGGTAGGCACGAGTTCCTGATCACTATAAGGGATAGGAGGAGATAGAAATGGCTATACCGACTCGTCAAGAGATGCGGATGCCGCTTCTCCAACATTTTGCTGATGGGAAAGAACACTATTGGCAAACACTAAAGGAAGCCTTAGCGAACCATTTCGCACTCACACCTACGGATAAGCAGTTGCTGGACAAACTCGGCAATAACCTGTTTGGTTCCAAACTATTTAAAGTTTTGCATTCTATGTGGGCTGAGGGATTAGTTGAGTTAACCAGAGAAGGAGAATATTATCGGATTACGGAGCGCGGGCAATCTGTCTTACGCCAACCACCGGAAACCATCAATTCAGCCTTCTGGAACCAGTTTAAATTGCCGAGGGTGGATGCCATTATTCCTGTCCTTCTCCAGTATCTTGGTGACCGAGAGGCACATCATTATCTGAGGGTCCGAGACGCGCTGACGAACCACTTTTCGCTCACTCGAGCACAGCAGAGGGCGGTCTATATACACTCGGGACTCGCGTGGAATAGACATTGGGGAGATGCAGGCAGAAACCTTCGCCGTGTGGATTTCATAACGTTAAGCTCAGGCTACTTTCAGATAACGGACCTCGGGTTTGAGGTGCTGCAAGACCCACCAGAAGTTATTGATACTGCTTTTCTAACGACATTCCAATTGCCCGATGGTGAACTGGAGCGGTGCCTCCTTCAACATCTCGCTGACGAGGGACCTAAGTCTCGGGAACATCTTATAGACAGTCTCGTGCTCCGCTTGAGAACCGATATATACCCGAGCGGCCAGAATCTGTGGATACGGAATTGCAGCCGGGCGTTGTCTCAACTGGAACGGGCTGGTTTGATAGCGTCAATCGATAAAGACTCTGGTTTCCAAATAACATCACTTGGATATGCGGCACTAATCTTGGAACCTGAAAAATTTCCGTTCGGTTTCATCCATCGACTTCAGGAAGCAGCCTCACTACTACAAGAATTAGAGCCAATATCGCATAGTCCGAAATGAAATAGAGGGGTTTTTGCTTGGGCATTTCCGCTAACTCTACGGGAAGGCACTCTATTTATCAAATTGCCCTGACCGAACCGCAAGGTATAATTAAAATATGAAGATTACAGATGTGAAAACGATTCTGACCGCACCGAATGGAACTCGGCTTGTCGTTGTGAAGATTGAGACGAGTGAACCCGGTTTATACGGAATCGGGTGTGCCACATTTACACAGCGTCCGCTCGCTGTAGCAACCGCAGTCGATGAGTATCTCAAGCCCTTTCTCATTGGGAAAGATCCGACGAACATAGAGGACATTTTCCAAACCAGTTTCGTCAGTTCCTATTGGCGAAATGGTCCGGTGCTGAACAACGCCCTCAGCGGTGTAGACATCGCCTTGTGGGACATTATGGGCAAACGTGCCAACATGCCTGTCTAC
>JAPOOP010000564.1 GCA_026713385.1 Candidatus Poribacteria bacterium
CTTAAAAGAATCCACTCGCTGGTTTATCCTAACCTTGCAAGGCACAGCGCATCATAGTTAGACTTTTACGGTAATCGCTCTACCTATGGCGTTGTGTAATCATCCGGATTGTTCTTTCGCCAGTTTGGGAGATAGCCTTCTTTGTGTCCAAAGCCGTAGGACGGACCGATTTGATTCATACTCGACCAGGGCCACGCTTGTCCGCCGATGAGACGGAATTCGTCACCTTTGCCGCAGAGCCAATAGAACATGTGTGCCACGTATCTCGCCACACCGTGTCCGCCATATTCGGCGGTTTGGATGTCAAATTCTGGTTCTTCTTTCCAATCCTGTGTGGGTGGGACCGTTCGCCAATAACTGTATTTCAGCATGTGGCGTAGTCCTTCCGCTGTGGATTCGCCGCGACGGTGGAGAATGCTTTGCGAGTGAATAACGAAAGAACCTGCCGGACCTTCGCTTGAAACACCTTTCTCGGCTATATCTCGACTCGTGGAACGGATATGTGAACCGGGCATAAGTTCCGTGGGACCCAATTCCATTGGTGTATCCTGCGGGAAGTAGAAGACTTCGAGGAAATTGGTTTCGGGTCCAAAAACGTGATCGGCATCGTGATGCCACCCTTGTGAAGGCATCGGACACTTAACACGATGGTTGCTGACTAACACGGGTAATCCGACATCCTTACCGAGCAATGAGCGCAATGCCCCGGCGAGTTCTCGGTTGAGAAGGACATGCTCAATATACCAATCCTCAAGCAGAATCGAGCTTGGTTCGTGTGTATCCCGCATTCGTTCTAAATCGGCATGCGTCATTCCGTCAGGCATGAAACACGGATTTATCGGCAAATCACCGTTGAGATAATCACACGTACGCTGGTTGATTTCGTCAGGGACAACCCCTTGGAGTTGCAGATAGCCATCCCGACAATACTGCAGCACCTGTATATCGGTGAGCGTCGGTTCACAATCAAAGGTGCGATTGACGTTATCATATTTCATCCTTGATTCCCTCACACTTCTTATTTTTCCATTCTAAAGACACCGATTCTGAAGCCGTATCGCTTGTAAAAGGCGACGGCATCCTCGTTGTGGGCAAGAACGTCTAATCTGACTTTCTTATCTGTCCATACGTTTTCGTATAACCAATCAAGCAACTGCGTAGCGATACCTTTTCGGCGGTGTGCTCTGTCCACATACAATTGCCGCATATAGTAGTGTCCACCGTCATCTCTGTATAGACAGTAGCCGACAATGTGTCCGTTCTGCTTTACCACGTAGCAGGTGTAATCGGTTGCCAACCACTCTTTCATCCGCTCGGTGAGTTGGACAATGTTCATTGGGTTCGGGTGCCGCTCGTCCTCGATGAGGTGCTTGTTCAGTTCGGCAAGCACTTCAGCATCGATGAGTTTGGCTTTGATGATTTCCATTGCGATTGACCTGATTACGTCAACGTTACAGTATCCTGTTTCACAAGGTCCTTTATTTCCCACTCTGAGCCGTAAGCCGCCAACGCTTTCGTCTCAGGAGAGAGTCTCTCCATCACTTCCGGTGGAAAGGATTCGCGGACACCACGCTCGTCTTGGAAGAACTGCGTCTTATACCGCAGAATTAGGAATCTCCGATCCCGATCCGTCGGTTTCCACACCAGCACACCGTGCGTCAACATCTCGGTGATAATCACGACATTTCCCGCTTTCGGTGTCACATTGACAAGAGCCGGATGGAGCGGTGCATCTGGGTTGTCAGGTTCAGGGAAAAACAGTTTCTCTGGACGCTTAAACTCTCTCTTATGGGAACCCGGTAAAACGATCAAACCGCCGTCCCCGGGATAGACATCCGTAAAATAGAAGAAAGCAACGACATCGTTTGTGAAGATCTGATCGTTTTTGACCCCATACCGCCGAGTCCAACGAAAACCTTCACCAGCACAATGCAGCGGTGTCATCTCCTGTTGCTTGTGCGTATTCACAACAAGCGAGCCACGATTGAAACGCGGTTTATTCCAAGTCAATTCTTTGATGATGGGCCACGTAACACGGTGTAGTGTCAATGCTTCAAGCGATTTGTCTGCGGAGAACCCGTTTGAAAAACCTTCACCACCGCTGCTAATTCCCGGCGGCAATTCATCTGGTGCCGTCTGCACAAGCCGTTCGATCGCTGCTTGTGTGTTGCTGAGTTCTTCTGACGACAGGACGTTTTCTAAATGCAGGTAGCCACGTAGGTCAAAGAGGTATTTCTGTTTCGGTGTCATATCCTTTCCTCAAGTGGAGTAGCGGTGTCGTTTTCTTGCGAGATATGGTACAAAGGATTGCTTTAAATTTCAAGGTAATTTACAATAACGAGTATAGGTTAGGGTGAGCGGATATATACGCCAATACTTTAGTGGAGGGATTCAAAGTGGAAAATCAAGCAGTCCTCAACAAGGCGTTTATCAAGCGGGCATTGGTGGACAATCGGGAGACCTTGCGAAAATACGGAGTCAAACGGATCGGCTTGTTCGGATCTTACGTGCGAGGGACGGCGACCGCCGTAAGTGATATTGATTTCCTCGTTGAACTCGAAAGACTGACTTTTCGTGATTATATGGGGTTGGCTCTTTTTCTCGAAGATCTATTTAAGAAGGACGTTGACCTGGTTACCCCTACCTCCATCAAACCGGGTTTCAAACCTTATATTGATAAAGAGATAGAGTATGTCACGGAACTATGACTTATACCTCCAAGACGTAGCGGTGGCAGCCGATCGTATTGCATCCTACGTTGAAGGTGTCACTCGCGCGAGGTTTGAGGCGGATCAGATGCGGATTGATGCCGTTATCCGAAACCTTCAAATTATCGGTGAAGCCGTCAAGAAAATCCCCGATTCAATCCAAGAGGGGTACCCAAGCATTCCATGGCAGGAAATTGCAGGGTTAAGAAACAGAGTAACCCACGTATATTTTGATGTAGATATTAATATTATCTGGGATGTAGTGCAATTTGAACTTCCAGCACTGAAAATACAAATTCAACAGATTCTCAAGGAAAGAAGCGGATGATACCGTGCTCCTCAAAATCGGACAGAGGGCATACTTGACAATTTTTCGCAATGTGTTAAAATTTTCAATCAATTTTAATTTGTAAGCATATCTGCATTAAGAAGGAGGATACCATGTTTAACAGAACAATCCGATCTATATATAAACCTTTAACATTTGGTTTGATACTTGTAGTTGGTTTGGTAATGGTTGCTCATATCGGAGATACCGCACCCGAACCCGAAGTTTGGTTTTCCTTCACAGGTAACAAAGCAGCTGTCGCTGAAGATGCCAGCGGCAATGGGAATGACGGCAGGATTGTGGGCAATGCAAAGCGTGTCAAAAGTAAAGAAGGTCCCTACGGGATGGGCATCGAGCTGAGCGACGCTTTGGACCAGTACATTGAATTCGATTACGAGATGACCGATCCGGGCACCGTTTTATTCTGGTTTAAGCCTAACTGGAATGGTGGGGACGCAGGCACCTTTAGGATATTTGATGCCAACAATGCAGTCGTCTTCTTCTCTATTGGAAAAGGTGCCGTCATCGGAGAACGGGAAAATGAGTTCCACTTCGCGGTAGAGGACGCACCCGATACAGACTTTTATCTCGCCGCTCAGGCTGCTGACGTTGTTAAAAAAGATACGTGGATGCACGTAGCCGCGACTTGGGATTTCGGCGGCAGTGCTTTCTTCTACCTTGATGGTGAGGAAATCGCTACAGCGAAAGGGTTCGCAGGATTTCCCGCATTTCACGAATCCCCAAGAATCGGCGGAAATAACAAATTTAAGTACAGAGCCACTACGGCAGGTGCTCACGGTGTTATTGACGAATTCGCCATTTACAGCGAAGTCTTGTCGCAGAAGGACATCCAGAAAGACATGGAGTTCCTCGTTTCCGATGTGAAGCCCGAAGGCAAAATCGCTGTTACCTGGGGACGCCTAAAGAGCGAGTGATAATAATTGTTGAACATTTCATCGTAAAAACGCGGTGTTGACGAATAAGGCCGTTTGTAGTAGTGCGATTTATCGCACGTTCTTAAGATATGCTAACGGGCAATAAATTACTCTACTACAAACTTCTGACCTTTAACGCTACTCATAATCCCCCAATTCATCCCGCAACCGTTCCAATTCCGTTTTCAATTCCGCTACAACCCCCGCATACGCAGGATCTCCGTAAACATTGTGCATCTCATGGGGATCCTTCTCCAGATCAAACAGTTCCCATTCTGGCGGTGTCGCACGGTCGATCGCACCGCCTGACCCCAACGCCTCACCGTAATAGTAGATGAGTTTATATCGTTCCGTCCGCACACCGTAATGCGCTGGGATATTGAAATGTGCGAGGTGCATCCAATATCGGTAGTACATGGATGTCCGCCAATCCGCTGGCGTTTCACGGGACAACGATGTTCGGAGACTGTGTCCTTGCATATCGTCTGGAATTGCTATGCCTGCGTAGTCGAGGAGCGTCGGCGCGAAGTCAACGTTCAGTGTAATTTGTTCGCTCACACCCGCCGCTTGGATCTCACGTGGATACCGAACGAGCAACGGAATCCGAATCGATGCCTCATACATGAACCGTTTGTCATACCAACCGTGATCTCCTAAAAAAAATCCATGATCTGCCGAATAAATAACGATTGTGTCTTCCGCGAGATCTTCTGCATCGAGGTAATCGAGAAGTCGTCCAACATTCACGTCGATGGCGTGAGCGCAACGGAGATAGTTCTGCATGTAGCACTGATAGTTCCATCGCTTAAGAGCACCGCCTTCCAAATTTTCAGGTATCGGTTCCGGCAGATGATTTTTCTGATGCATGATGCCTACCTTCGCTGTGTTCATTGCAGCAGCCGCTGCTCGATTTTCGTAAGCATCGTTGAAAGTCGGGGGTTCAGGGATTTCTTCCGTGTAGAGATGCTGATGCTTAGGGTTCGGAAAAAACGGATCGTGTGTCGCTTTGTAGGTCGTCATCAGAAAAAACGGCTGATCCGCCGCTCTGCTTTGTAGCCAATTCAGCGAACTGTCCGTCACGATGTCCGCGGAGTACCCATCAAATTTTTTCCGTTCCCCCATCTCAATCATTTCAGGATCAATGTGTGCACCTTGGACGGGAAACACGTTCCAGTAATCGAACCCGTGCGGATCGCTGGCCCCACCGTGTCCGAGATGCCATTTCCCCGAAATCGCTGTCTGATACCCGTCTTCATGCAGCATCTGTGCGACTGTCTGTTCCTGCGTGTGATCGATTGTGTCCGCGAGGGTTTTGATGCCGGTTTTGTGGCTGTATTTTCCTGTGAGAATGGAGCCACGTGCTGGCGTGCAGATAGCGTTCGTGCAGAAACAGTTGTTGAATCGCATCCCACCATCGCCAATTCGGTCGATATTCGGGGTACTGTTCATCTCGCTACCATAGCAACTAATCGCCGGTGCCGCATGGTCATC
>JAPOOP010000438.1 GCA_026713385.1 Candidatus Poribacteria bacterium
ACTATCTGCTGAAAATACATGGCTCCAACTGTCTGCCGGGGCAGAAATTATCTCACGGCAAGTGGTACTCCAAACCCACCCACAGGAAAAGTCATCACCCATAATTCATACTTACGCGGACTCACTCATTGTGCCGCAATGTTTGCCTCAGTCGATTTTGGAGGGGTTAGAATCCGACCAACAGGGACTCGGTGGACTTCTGCGGCGTAGCGGTTTAGAGACTCGGCGTGAGCTACTCTGGTGCGGTATTGAGGTCCTAACCGATCTTCCGTCCGCTGTGGCACATCTTGAAGGTGAAAAGTTTATCAGTCGCACCTATCGAGTGTTCACAAATCAGAAGCCGCTTATGTTGATTAATGAGAAGTTCCCACTTTAATCTCCGGGAACGCTAACTTTCAAGGATAGAGATACATCCTGACCTTGGAAATGTTAATTTTAACAAATAATTGAAGGGAGAATATTTCTGATGAAATTTCGGGTTCTGGGAATAATCCTCGGAATACTACTATTGGGTGCATCGCTCTGCTTCGGCCACGGTGACGAAGAGGTTGCCGAAGATCAGGTAGCGGTGAAGTCAACCGGCTACTGGATCTACAATGACATTGACCAGGGGTTTGCTGAAGCAGAAAAGACAGGACAACCGTTGCTCATCGTCTTCCGCTGAGTGCCGTGAGAGTCCTGCCAAGGCTTCGACGAACAGGTTGTTCGTCACGATAAACAGATTAAAGATTTAATGGAACAATTCGTGCGTGTCCGTATTGTCCAAGGTAATGGTATGGACCTATCGTTGTTCCAATTTGATTATGATCTCACCTTCTCGGTGTTCTTCATGAATGCCGATAAAACCATCTATGGCCGTTTCGGCACACGTGCTGAATACGAAAATGCGGCGAAAGACATTTCAATTGAAGGCTTCAAACAGGCACTTGAAGCCGCTCTTGCATTACACGAGGGATACCCAGATAATAGGGAAGTTTTAGCAGCTAAGACCGGACCTGCGTCAATAAAGAAAACACCAGAGGGATTCCCTGCGCTGTTACGTTATTCGGCAACCTTGGATTTTGATAGTCGGATTAACCAGCAGTGCATCCACTGCCACCAGATTGGTGAGGCACAGCGGGAGATCCACTGGTACGACCGGAAGCCAATTCCAGACGAAATCCTGTATCCGTTTCCAATGCCAGATGTTTTGGGATTGCATTTTTCACCGAAGCATCGCGCAAAGATTAGTAAGGTGGTGTCGGGTTCCTCTGCTGAGAAAGACGGTTTCCGTCGCGCAGACGAAATATTAACGCTCGACGGACAGCCGATTATCTCAATTGCTGACGTGCAGTGGGTATTACACCGCACACCGGAAAACACAACATTGCCAGCAACAGTTGATCGGCATGGGAAAGAAATTAACCTTACGCTCACGCTCAACCCGGGTTGGCGGAAGGGAAGCGACATCTCTTGGCGCACAACAACTGGAGAGCTACGGCTCGTGGCACTCGGTGGGATGGTGCTTAAAGACCTATCCGATGCTGAACGCCAACGTAGCGGTATTGAGGATACGGAAATGGCACTGAACGTTGAGACTGTCAGCCGTGGTGGACGACGGTCAAGCGGACAGACTAACGCCCAAAGGGCAGGTATCCGACGCGGCGATATTATTGTTGCCTACGGTGACCGGACAAATCGATTGACGGAAAGCGGTATTATCGGTTATGTGCTACAGGATAAACCTCAAGCAAAAACTTTACCGATAAAATTACTGCGAAATGGTGAGCAGATCGACGTAGAACTTTCGCTTGAATAATTGAGAAACAAAAAGGGGAAATACACGAGATTCCCAACCTACGAATTCCCCTCTGTATCAAATTGAGGAACGCGACTGATGCGATCCGGAGCGTCCCTTCAATCTAATTAGTGCATGGCGATGAAGTCTCTATTGTCCCCGCCTTCATCGGATCCGAACCTGTGACCATCAACGGCATTGAAGTGCTTGCGGACGAAAGAGGCAACGCTTTTGCCTTAATGAACAGTCTTGATGCCAACCAAAGAGAGAAAGCCTTTCAAACGGGTCGTCGTAGACTCCAAGTCGGACCCAGTAGATCAACAGACTCTTTCTTGAATGACGATTATTCCGATTTCGTTGGTGTCGGTCTGAAAGCATCGGAGATGAACACTACTCAAAAAGAGAACCTATGGAACCTGATTAAGACGTATGTCTACAATCTGGAAACCGAATTTGCCGATGTCTGGATGGCGGATATTGATGCCGGACTCGACGATACTTATTTCGTCTGTATCGGTGGCACGACTACAGACGACCCAATTTACTACCGCGTTTTCAATCCTGCAGTCTGGATTGAATTCAATAACGAAGGTGGTGCTGGGGGCGGTGGTGGAAACAATTTGAACCATATCCATATAATTACCCGCGCCCCAAATGGTAACGATTACGGCATTTTTGCCTTGAACCACGGTCCTAAAACACTCTTAGAACACTACGCGCTTGAAGATCATCACACAACAAGCGAGACGTTATTCGATTATAGCATCGCAGGAGTGGGATACAGAGAACACATGGAGGCACGCTAATGTTAGACAAAATCTTAGAAGAAGTTGAAGAACAGTGCCGAGAAGAACGGATCCCAATGTTGGGACCCGACAAGGCAAAATTGCTTGCAAGTTGCGTTGAAAAGGCAAAACCGTCTCTGATTGTAGAATGCGGAACTGCCATCGGTTATTCTGGGTTATGGATCCTACGTGTGCTAAAAACCTTAGGCACAGGACGTTTGATAACAGTGGAAATAGAGGATGCCAACGCACAACGCGCACGCGCAAATTTTGAAAGGGCAGGTGTTGCAGATCTCATTGATTCACATATCGGAGATGCCGCAGAAGTCCTTAAAACCATCCAAGAACCAGTGGATTTTCTATTCCTTGATAACAACAAAGATGGCTATTTCGCCTGTTTCCAAGCCATCGAATCTCGGTTAACCAATCCAGCGACGATTGTTGCTGACAACGTCGGCAGAGCGGACCAAATGGCTGATTATTTAGAGCATGTCCGTTCACACTACGACTCCGAAACACACTGGTTTGAGAGTCGACGGCGACCCGGCAGACGTGATGGAATGGAGGTAAGTATTTATCGCTGTTAATGTCCAAGGACGGTATTGACAATACGGCTTACATGTAGTAAGATACATAATCATTGAAACACACGAGACTGCGGCAACTTCTGTTCCATGCCCTGATAAGTCGAGAGGGTTCCCACCTGTTACCGGAAAGGGCATAGTGGATTATCTTCTTAAGGTGTTCACGTATTTCGGATTTTACTCTATAACCCCGCCTTTTATGTAGCAGCTCAACAAGGAGGCACCAACCTGTAATGAGACATATCACTATTGACTTTCAGTTGCGCCGATATATGCGAAACATCAACTTTTCTCTCCTGCTGTGGATGTGCGTTCTATTCGTTCCACACGGTGCCAATGCCCAGGATACGCAGACCGAACGGGAGCTACCGCGCATGTCAGCACACCGAACTTCTGAGGGAATCAAAGTCGATGGGGTGCTTGACGAACCCGTTTGGCACAGTGTAGAACCGATCCGTCAACTATACCAAATCCAACCCGACCAAGGCGAACCGGCAACAGAACAGTCCGAAGTACGCATTCTCTACGATGACAAAAAACTCTACTTCGGATTCATTTTTTTTGATTCAGAGATGGACAAAATTGTCGCTAACGACATGCGTCGAGACTCTTCGGGTTTGCGTTCCAATGATTACGGATTTTTGCTGTTAGACACCTACAACGACCGACGAAACGCCGTCTTTTTCCGATTTACTCCAGTGGGTGGAATGGAAGACACGGCAGTCTCCAACAGCGGTGGGAGTCTCAATACCAGCTGGGATATTGTTTGGGAGTGCCGTTGTAGAATTAACGAAGACCATTGGACAGCAGAAATCGCAATCCCGTTCAGCCAACTCCGCTTTGAGCAAAGCGACGTGATGAACTGGGGGCTAAACTTCGGTCGCGAAATCGCGCGAAAGCAGGAGATTGACGCATGGAATGAAGCACCGAAGACCTACGGAGGATTAGCGAAGTACCGAACAGCGTATTTCGGCACACTCGAAGGCTTAGAAGGTATTACTCCGTCAAGGCATCTGGAATTGCTACCTTATGTATTACCCGGTGCGAGTTACGAATCGTCAACAGAGGAAACTGACGGCGTATTTGAAGCCGGTTTGGACATGAAGTACGGGGTAACACCCAACCTGACCGCCGATTTGACCGTTAACACCGATTTCGCCCAAGTGGAAGCAGACCAAGAGCAGGTAAACCTCACCCGTTTCAGCCTCTTTTTCCCGGAGCAGCGTCCCTTTTTCTTGGAAGGTGCCAGTATTTTCGATGTCGGCATTCCACGTCCAAGTTTCCGTAGACCGCCCCCTTTACTCCTCTTCTACAGTCGTCGTATTGGACTCGCAGGCGGGCGCGCAATTCCGATTCTCGGTGGCGGCAAAATGACTGGAAAAATCGGACCCTACGGCATAGGGGTTCTGAACGTTTTGACGAACAAATTTGAAGACAATCTGCCGGGAATACCTGAAGAAGATATATTCAGTGAACCGAGCACAAATTACTCAGTCGCGCGGGTGAACCGAGACATCTTAAAAGGGTCAACCGTCGGCGGAATCTTTATTAATAAGCAAGATGCTGACGCATATAATCGCACAGCAGGACTCGATTTTTCCTACCGTCCGACGCGAGAGATTAATGTCCAAGGGTTGTGGTCTCGCACTTTTGAAGCGGATAT
>JAPOOP010000391.1 GCA_026713385.1 Candidatus Poribacteria bacterium
ACAACGGGACCTGAGAGTGTTCCATCTTCACCGAAACTGGTATTTGAGACAGGACTCGGCGTATCTACTTGGGGAAGATCGGCATGCGTAACGACATCGGGAGTTACATCGGCATGAACGGGTGCTTTTGGAACGCTCACCTCTGGCGTATACGTCGGGGCAGCTGGGGATGAAGGTGATGCTTCCGTCTCACTTACCTGTGGCACCACAGGTGTGCGTGGCGGTAAAACCCGCTGTCTCACTCGCTTCTCGGACTCTGGCTCCAATATTTCAGCCGATATGCTCTCTTTCTCTATAACGAAATGGTTCACAAGAAATGGCGAAATTGCTAACATCAATCCTATGTGGAGCACGAGCGATATCAATAAGGCACGGTTTGTATATCTTCGCATTTTAGTTTATTTGCTCAAGCCGTTGCTGTAATTTCTTCAAGGCATTTGGCACGCGCGACTTACCCGGGCGATAGATAACTTCAGATGGAACAATCTGTCTATGGGAATTTGGCGGTTGATAGAACCATTGAAGCGCGATTTCATAACGAGGTCCTTGAAAGTATTGAATTTCAAACGGATGTGTCCCAGCTGTTAACTCCATACTTCCGTGTTTACCCATATCCATGAAAGGTCCCTTAAAATGCCACGATACCTGGGTATTTTTCGACAAATCCTTGCGTCCCTTGTTCCGCGTTATTCCGTGAAGCCCATCATTATCAATAACAAGGGTGTCGTCAATGTACAACTTTGAACCATCATCCGATAAAAGCCAGAAAGTGTACCTACCGGGAGTATCTACAGCCAACACACCGCGGAACCGAACGGCGAAATTCTCAACGACAATCTGCTTCCCTGGTATAGGAAATCCTTGCGTGTACTCTCTTACGGGTACATCTAAATTTGTTGTAATAAAGGTGTAAACTGGTGTCAAAGCCCCAAAATCGGGCATCCGCTCAATAGCGATACCGGGAACATAAGCCTGCCCAATTAATCCGTGTCCTGGCATCACGTCTGTGTTGAAGATACCGAGTCCCTCATCTACGGCATCAAGCGTCGCGAATCCTACATCTGATACACCTGTCCCGTCGGAAACCAAGTGTTTTCCATTCCCATATCCACTATTTCCGATGCCACCTACCCCGATTCCTTGCTGTCCCTCAATCACAACGGGACCTGAAAGCGCGCCATCTTCGCCAAAACTGGCGTTGGACACAGGACTTGGAGCGTCTGATTGGGGAAGATCAGCGTGGGTAACGATGTCAGGCGTTACATCAGCATGGACGGGTGCCTTCGGGACGCTCACCTGTGGTGCGTATACCGGTGAAGCAGGGGATGCGGGTGATGATTCGGTCTTGTTCACTTGTGGCACTACAGGCGAACGCGCCGGTAGAACCCGTCGTTTCACAGGTTTCTCGGATTCTGGCTCCAATATCTCGGCTGATATGCTCTCTTTCTCAACAGTGAAATGATTCACAAGAAACGGTGAGATCGCTAACATCACCACGACATGCAGCACAAAGGATAGCAATAAGGCTCGGTTTGTATGTCTTCGCATTTTGGTATTCCTCATGCGTTTGAGACAAGGGCATCTACAAAAGATGTAGGGAATCGGAGTTCCGTCCTACAATATATCCTTTATACTACTACAAACGAGTTTCCAAGAAGTTGCAGTTTTTTTGATTGTCTCAGATTATAAACATTTTTATCGCGACTTCGCTAAGAAATTTAACATCCTATGATTAGGGTGACGACACTTAGGTATCCAAAGGTTGCATTTTTTTCAAAAACGCCCTACGAAACTCACTGTATTTAGTGTGTGAGTGAATAGATAACAGCGTTAATTCCCATTTTGAATGCCATATCCGAATACGCTTGCGGATAGAACGAATCCGCGGCGTGTTCCCATGCGTCTCCCCAATCGGTATTGAAGTTAATCATCATCATGAGCCTGCGGTTGTCATCATAGATTCCGAGACACCGCACGCGGTGGCCGCCAGTACTACCTCTTTCGTAAGTCCTTCCTCTGCGTGCTGAGCCTGATCCGGGAATTTGCATCAACTCGTTAATGTTATAGAAGCAGTTAAAAATCGGGTGCGAGATCGGGATGTCCTCGGGTTCACGATCCGGGAAAATTTTCTTCAACTGTTTATAAAACCGCTTCCATGCCTGTCTTCCGTGAAAATCATCGACAACGATGAAACCACCGCGTAGCAGGTATTCCCGTAAGTTTCTCGCCTCAGCATCAGTAAATTTCAAACGCTTGACATCAACCATATAGCCAAACGGGTAATGAAAAAGTTCCCCAGAACCAACATCAATTATCTTTTCCTTTGAACTCACCGCGATATTTGTCTGCTCGCGGAGCTGCAGGATGAAGTTCCGGTCTGAAGCAGGCCAATCTGTCTCCCATTTGCCATGATACCCCCAAGAACACCTATATTTCAGACGGACGAAGGTGAATACATCAGTCTCTGACTCCTCTACTACAGCCGCAGAGGCGAAATTACCTCCGAAAATAGACGATACTATTAATATTGATACAATATGGAATCCAAAGGATAGTAAAAAAATACAATTTGTGTGTCGGCGCATTTTATTACCTCTTGCTGCGCTGATTAGAAACTATGAAACCAGAGGACATTGAATTGCACACCTTGTTTTGATTCAAAAGCTTTCGCAACGTTAAACCGTAGGAAGGAATCACTTTCACCGAACTGGAAACCGATGCCGGCATCGCTTTTCGGCACAAGTGTGTGCGTTTCGTCAGTTAAATTCCACGTTTGACCTGCATCAAGGAAAAGCACCAAAAAGAGGTTAGAATCAAAATCAGATTGCGTGTTTCTCCAAAAAAAGAGTTCTGGTAAGGGGTAAAAATATTCGACGTTGAAGAGGTAGCCACGGTCACCAGCAAAAGCGTAGAGCGGATAACCGTTCAATACACCTGGACCTCCGATGGTAAATTGGCGTTGAATCGGCAGAGATGCGGTTGAAAAACTACCGATTGCCCGAGTCCGTATCCGATGTTTACCGAGTGGATGTGCATAGCGGAGATGGAGTTGGTAGCGTGTAAAATCGAAGTCTGAACCGAAGACTGTCCTGCTATGTTCAAGAAGGAAAGTGTTATGCCAACCGAGGTAGTTCCGGCGGGTGTTAAAATCATATTCAAACATAACGCTCCGCATCCGACCGGATGTTATGGCTGGATTTTCTCGTGCCTTTGACGTTGAACGCCAATTGAAAAGATGCCAATCTGTGCTCTTTTTCAGACTCTCGTGGTTTTCAGCAAGGAGTGTCAACTTAAGCAAATGCCTTGCAGGAATAGACGCCACACGTGGCAGTTTTTCCCATCGGAACGCTACTTCAACGCCAGTCTTGAAATAATAGTTGTGCAAGTTTTCCGCACCAAAAAGGTTAAAGAACAAAGCACCTGGATCATTCAAAGAATTGCTAACACGATAAGGAATCACGTTGTCAGGTGTGATGTCGGTAGCACGGTGGACCTTGGCATTGATTCCAAACCCATGATACCATCTGTCAGCATCTCTCTCCAGATTGTTAAATTGTGTATATGTTGCAAACGGCATCGTATCAATACCAATTTCGACATCTGTTATTTTGTTACCGAATCCGTAACCTGCATATCCAAAAATATGTGAGGTCGGCATTCCATTTAAAAAGCGTGCTCTTGCTAAATCCCTCTGTACAGTCGTACCCAATTTCCAACCTGTGACCCGGTTAAATCTAATCATTGGGTTCATTGTAAAGGAACCAGAAGATCGTGATGAAGCGCGTTCCTTCACCGTAATCACCGCGATATGTTTCCCGTCTTTTTCTTTAATACTCGACTCTACCGCCTCTAATTTCGCGCCCATTTTTTTTCGGAGTGTTCCTACTGCTTTTTCGATGTCCTCGTCACCAGTTTCAAGCGTTTCGAGAATCTCCGACCTATCAATTGTATGATTGCCCTGAATCTGAACTTCATGGATCTGCGAACCATCGGCAGTGCGGAACCGCGTCGGTGCAGAAGCAGGTTGTTTGTTAAAGCGACCAAACGGAAGAGGAAGGCGAAAGGTCACAGTAGTCCGTAAAGAAGCAGGTTGTTTGTCAGCGTCTAACGCGGGTGGCAATTCCAGTTCTGGGATCTCAAGACCGAGTTTACTGAGATTCGTTAAGAGTTGACCTGCCTGTTCTGCTGGAACACTCCCAACGATATTTAGCAGATAGACTTCTGCATCACCTCTTACGACTGCAAAGATACCCGTGAAAGTGTTATCCTCACTCGTGCCTTCCAGAGCGGCTCCGTTCAGGACATAGAGTCGGACCTTATTATTTTCCTGTATGCCTTTCCAGTTTTTTGCTTTCAGGTTCTCGCTGTAATACTGAACAAGTGTATCATAAATACCTGATTCATCATCGTAGGCTTGGATGTAAAGATCGTCCACTGTATTGAAAGGTGCTGTCGGAGCGGCGAGTGTAATCAGTTCACGGGTGAAGTGGAATTGAAACTTGGCATTTGGTATATCAGGGCAGTCGAAAGGGATTGTGCCGTCTGAAGTCGCATCGGACGTTTGTGTGGATACAATTAGCAGTAGTAAGACTATAATTATAACATTATATTTCATATTCACTTTCTGGACATGTATGGTTTTCGGAGATTGTAAAGGTTATTGTAATAACTGAAGGTCTCATTATCAAATCCTGTCCGAAAGATTTAACGATGGGTTTACAAAGCACGTTTACAGGAATAGAAAAGGTGTGCTTGGATGAAGATTGAGAATTTAATCCTGTAATATGTGACGATAATTGTCAGAATCAGGATTTACAGGATTACAAAAGCTTTATTTACATCTCTTGGAAACGAAACTCAATTTCGTGTTTATCGGGATCTATCCCTATATTCTTGAGGTTCTGGACCTGTTGATTCCATTCGTCCAATTCACTTTTCAGATGTCGTAGATATTCTTTATTTGGCACGGAATCTTCCTCAACCATCTGAAGTTCTATTTCCGTCAGTTGAATCATCTCAGGCAAAAGTGCTTTCCTGGACCTATCAAAGCGGATCATCAGTTCTGCCCATTTCGGAACGAGAGGGTGTTGGCTGAAAAGCAGGGCAGCTGCTTTTCGGAATGCTGCGGCTGCGTTATCGGGTTCTTCGTGCTTGAGTTTAAGGTACTCTAAAAAATGTTCTTCTGCCTTCTCACCTCGGTCTTCCCAACTCAAGCGGCGGGAACTCCCTTCAGACGTAGCGACTTCTTCTATAGGGATAGGCTCAGGTGTTATGAGAGCCGCTTCATCGTCTCGATTTTGGCACCCCGGGAGTATCAGAAGTGCACCAAGTATCAGAATCGCAGTGGTAATCGATCGCATGGGGGCCTCCTTTAGGTACGAGTGAAAATAAAAATGGTTCTATTCATTGGGCTCATCAGGTGGCTGAAATTCAACTTTGAAGACATTTGGATCTACACCTTGGGCTTTAAGATGGTCAATCGCTGCTTGCACTTCTTTATGTTGTGCTTTAAGTTTCGCGATATATGCTTCATCTTCGTTATTATGCTGTGCGATTTCAAGTTCTATTTCGCCAGACCTCAGTAGATCAACAAGCAGCCCTTCTTTCACCCCGATGATACGCGTCCCGATTTCTATCCATTCTTGTAGGAGTGGGTTGGGACCCTTGGCAATGATATATGCAGCTTTTTTCAGGGCAATCACTGCGGCTTTAAAATCTTTGTCCTTCAGTTGAATATACGTGTTCGTCAGTTCGGCTGCTTTTTCGTTTCGTTCCGCTAATGGAAGGTTAAAGAAGCGTTCTATGGATGCAAGTTCTTGGGGTGAGAGTTCTTCATCAAGAACCTTCTTTTCTTCTGGAGTGAGTGGAACAGGAGTTGTATCCTTACTATAATCATAGGTAGAGTCCTCGTTCTGATCCTGGATGTGCCTTCCCTCACTGCATCCAGGGAGTATTACAAGTAGCCCGAGTAGGAGTGAAAGGATTACGTATCGCATCGGTATCTCCTTAATTCCTCGAATTGCTAAGCAATATTCAATAATAACTTCCAAGTTTTTCGGAAGATTGGAAGTCAAGAAAACATGGAACAAATCCGCGTGTTGCTTGATTCCACGCTTCCTTTCTCTCAATCCACATGCAGATTAAACTGGAGTTGTAGGACTGAATATTGCTTAAAACCGAATGTGTAGTACTTCATAGAAGTTGCCTCACGTACCTCTATGCTTTCCACGCTCCCTTTAAATCCCACGTTTTCGATGGCTTCTATTAAAGCCGCTTTTACATGCTCTGAGATTACTTCATTCACACCATTAGTAGGATCTGCACCAGCGAGTGCCCTTATCTGAACAATAAAGTACTTCGGTTCATTAGGCTTCAGATTCCAACCTATTTTATTTTTCAAAACTGGCTCGGTCGTTTGGTTCTTAACCTTTTCAGTGTGATGCGGGTACTTTATTGTAACTGAAGATTCATTTTTCACTCTACCAAACGGCAGTGTGGCTCCTATTACCTTGTAAGTCGCATCATCAATAACCAATGCATCAATCTTTTGCAATGCGTTTATAACGCTGGAAACAGAAGTAACCCGTTTCATGCCGGTAACTGCCAATACAATGTCAAACCCTGTTTTACCGTATTCTTCAGTAGTACACCCAAACTTAAAAACGAGCGATATAGCTAATAAAACTGACAAACAGATAAATGACCACTTTAGCTGACGCATCTTAATCTTCCTCCATACTTTAAAAAACTATGGTAGATTTTAAAATTGCCATACAGTAGAGAGCGAAATCAAAACTCCCTGTCGGCGGTGGTGGAGGGACTCTGTTCACTGAAAACCCTCCACCTATTTTTTCATTTGCTGTAACTTCAACTGACCATTCGAGCGTTACAACTCAGGTCGTAAACCTTTTTTGACTTTATTCATCAAGTTCAAAACGTAGGACACCACGATTCGCAGTCCCTACATAAAGTGTACTACCATCAACGGCGAAAGAGATAACAGAGCCTGGAATTTCGGGTGTCGCCTGTTTCCATGTATTGGAATCCTCTTTCAAGAGATACACGTGTTGATTGGTCTGTCCATACACCGTTGTGCCTTCCACTGCCAATCGGGAGACAACGAGGGAACTCCCTTCAGCATCGGTTGTGACGTGCCAGTGCGTGCCGTCGTTTGAATACGCAACACCTGTGTCGGTTGCCACATAAACGGTTGGTCCCGCGAAGGCGATTGCCTTGAATTTCTCAAAAGAGAACGGGATATCTTCAGTAACATCGTTCCACGTGTCTCCTTCATCAAACGATTGAAAGAGGTGTCCCTCCCGTTTTCCGATGTAAACCGTGTTGCCTGACACGGCGATTTTGAAGCCCATAGAAGTAATTGAATCATGAGCAGTAGCAACATCAGCGGAATAACTGTCAGGAGAGGACAATAAAGATGCGAAAGCGTCTTCGCCCTCATCTACTAACCCCGTGTTATGCCACTCACTCATACCCGGTTTCCATCTATAAAGCGTCTTCCCGTACTCGACATAGTATGTATCGCTACTCACGGCAAAGTTTCCAATAAACGACATCATACTTGCTGAAGCTTGTTCTTGCATAACCTTATTCATGGTTTCATTTAACTGCTCAAAATCAATATCTTCGGGATTTGGTGGTTCGCCCTTTTCAAGGTTTTGCTTAGCCTTATCCGTAAACGCTTGCATCATAATTTCGTCCATTTCTATGCGTATTTCCTGTGAGTTGATACTTTCAAAAGCGGGCATACCCTCTATAAACGCCATGCTATTGTCCTCGGTGGATAGACGAGCTATCGGCGAAGGCGAAGTCATATGATTCCCTCTCTTTACATACAAAGTATTGTCAAATGCTTCAATAAGGACACCGGCGTCAATACCATGGGGAAGCGGGGTCCACGATTCACCCTTGTCTGCTGAGAAGACAAATCCATTTGTTGAATTTGCGTAGAGTTCATCGTTAACAGTGATGAGCGTCTGAACCGGAATGCCAACGAGACCGCTATTAAACGGATACCACGTTTTTCCACCATCAATTGTGGTCTGAACCCCGTCAGGTGCTCCTCTGTAGAAAGTGTTCGCGTCCATTATCAGCACAGGCGGAGGGACGTTATAACCCGACCCACTCTTTACATCTAAGGCAACCCAGGTTTCCCCGGTATTCAGGGAATAGAAAATTGATCCAAGCGAATCTACGACTGTAACCCTCCCTTGCGCCGCGAAGAGTTTGATACTGGGCATATAAATTTCTGTTGTCTCTGCACCAGGGAATGGAAAACTCATCCCAAATTGCCCACCTTGCTGCTCCTTTTCCTCATGTTCTTGTCTTTTCCGTGGATCTATGGAATACCACGTATTGCCTTGATCGGTTGAACGGTAAAGTGACCACTGCTCATTCCCTGTCAGTGATGATTTAAGTTGCATCCCGATCTGATTCTGATTTGTAAGTTCGTCTCCCGCGACAACATAGAGACGATGTTCATCGACGGCTAAGGCATGGATAGCTGATTTATTTTCAGACATCTCTGATGGGCGAATGGACAATTTTTCCCATGTATCACCATGCAGGCGATAGAGTCCGTTATCAGTCCCAGCAAACAAGAGGTTTTCAACGGCGGCGATTGCACGAATTTTTCGACCCGCGAGGTTCTCGTCATTCAGATGTATCCACGATGTGCCAGCGTCTATGGAACGAAACACACCTTCAACGAGAGCGAGGTTCATTGTCAGTTCGGCTTCTGCTCCAGGAAGTCCATCCGTTATGACAATCCCAATAGGTTGCCCTTTTGGGTGCGCACCGATCGAAGTCCATGTCTCACCATCATCTGTAGAAGTCAATACCTCCCCATTGGTAGCGACGTAGAGCGTATCGTCCCTCTCTACCATCTGTTGTGTGCCGCCCATCATCCAATCTTTCAGGCTGAGTGATGTTGGATCTCCGGCAATGACGAGTTTCCATGAATGTCCATCGTCTGATACCTTGTAAAGGTTCGTGGATGTTCCGGCGAAAATGTCTTCACGCGTTGTCGTGAAGAGGGTATTGACAAGCCCCCCTGCGGGTCCCTTTGTTTGTATCCACTGCGATTTCGGTGTTGAAACTTCAGTTTCATCAACAAGTGCCGCGGCGAAGAGCCTTGCATCCGGTTGCTGACCGGCACCGGGATTCTTACCCGGGACAGCCGACGTTCCTATCTGATTTCGGACTGAGGATTTCGCAGGTGAATCTAAGACCAAAACCGCCTCAATAAGTTCAACCGTCCGTTCTGATGTCGCATTCAAATCGTAAGGTTTCTGAAAACGGGAGAGATATTGTGTGCCAGCCCCCATCAATAGGAAAATCAATACAGCCGAAGCAGCAGAAAGCACCCAAGGCACCATAGGTTTATTTGTCGCAGGGGCTGTAGGCGTGATACGTGAAATTTCTTGCATAATGTGCTGTGTTAGGTCTGTGGGCAGTTGGAAACTGCCGAGATTTTGTTGAATCATGTTTTCCTCCTTCTTGAGACGATCGCGTGCCCGACTCAGACGGCTTTTGATAGTGTTCGGAGAGACTCCTAAAAATTCGCTAATGGATTTGATCGTCATCTCACCGAGGTAGTAAAGCGTCATTACTGTGCGTTCGCTTTCTGGCAGTTTCTGAAGTAGTTTCTTAACGACTTCACGGCGCGTTTCATCCGCTTCGGCTGCCTGTTTCTCTGCTACGTATCGAGAGTATGACACTTCATTCACCTCACTCATATCAGTAACTTCTAAAGATTGTTCTGGTGGAGGATTCTTTCGGAACCAGTCGGAACACAAATTTGCCGCAATGACATAAAGCCAGCCTGGGAACTGGTTATAGTTTTTCAAAGTTCCGAGCTTCTGGTATGCCCTAAGAAACGCGTCTTGCGTAACTTCCTGTGCGATGTGAAAATCGCCGATCTTCCGCCACACCAGCGCGTGAACCCTTTTCTGATATTTCGCGACTAAGTGGCTGAATGCGTCCTGATCGCCTTGTAATACCCGTTGAATGAGTTCAGCATCGTTGTATTCCATTACAAGCCTTCTCCAGAATCGTATTATGTTTTAACTTAAGTGACGGATTTTAGGTTCTAAGAAGTTGCATTATTTTTCATAAAGTGGAATCAAGATTAGGAAATTGATACTATTGACGGTGTTTAAAGGAGAAACGAACGACGTAATTGCGAGCTCGTAGTGAGCGCCAAACTTTTCAAACTCTTGCGTGACGATGCTCTTTGCTCCTTCACCGACAGCAAGCATTGCGAGGACGGCTGCAATACCGATA
>JAPOOP010000429.1 GCA_026713385.1 Candidatus Poribacteria bacterium
GCGCGAAGAGATTGAAGCGCAAGGCGGCCTCAAACTGATTTATATTGACCCGCCCTTTGACGTAGGCGCGGATTTTTCAATGGATGTCGAAATTGGTGAGGATACCTTTACCAAAAATCCTAATATCCTTGAAGAGATTGCCTACCGCGATACTTGGGGCAAAGGGGCAGATTCCTTCATCGCTATGATCTATGAGAGAATTAGCCTGATGTACGATCTTCTCGCGAAGGATGGTAGTATCTATGTACACTGTGATTGGCGTGTTACAAGTTACATACGTGAGATTCTTGATGAAATCTTTGGAAAAGAGAACATTAGAAATGAATTGATATGGATGTTTACTGGCCCTGGTTCACCCGGTATGAGGCAATACAATCGAAAGCACAATACAATCTATTGGTATAGCAAATCAAAGGAAAATTGGATATTTGAAGATAGCACTATCCGCATAGCACATCATGAAAAAACATCAGGTAATTTTAAGCCTGGTCTTGAAGGATCTGGGTTTAGAGCAGATACGTACAAACTTCCTGAAGGGAAAATCCCTGAATCATGGTGGGAAATGGCGGTTGCTTCGCGATTTCCCGCTGATGGAATTAAGCGTGTTGGCTACCCGACCGAAAAACCTTGGGCACTATTAGAACGAATCATTGAAGGAGGTAGTAAACCCGGGGACCTCGTCGCTGATTTCTTCTGCGGTTCCGGTACAGCCGCCGCTGTTGCCGAAAAATTGGGTCGCAAATGGATCGCTACAGACCTCGGCAAATTCGCTATCCATACCACCCGTAAACGGATGATCGGAGTTCAACGTCAACGCAAGGCAGACGGTGAGGACTACCGCGCCTTTGAAATTCTCAACCTTGGTAAATACGAACGTCAACATTATGTTGGTGTCAATCCAGACCTGCGCGAAGCCGAACAGCAGAAACAATTGGTAGAAAAGGAAAAGGAATTCGTTAACCTAATCCTCCGCGCTTACGCTGCCGAAAAAACCGACGGTTTCACCGGCTTCCAAGGGAAGAAAGCAGGGCGGCTTATCGCAATCGGTCCCGTCAATATGCCGGTGACGCGCCTGTTCGTGGAAGAAATTATCCTTGAATGCCGCCGACACCAAATTACGCGTGTGGACATTCTCGGTTTTGAGTTTGAGATGGGACTGTTTCCCAACGTGTTAGATGAAGCAAAAAGCAAGGGACTTGACATCGCACCGAAAATTATCCCCACTGAAGTTTTTGACAAACGGGCAGTGGAGCAGGGACAGGTGGTGTTCCACGACATGGCTTTCATTGAAGTCAAACCCCACATCATTGTGGGTGAAAAAGACGAACCCGCTACTGTGGCTGTGGAATTAACCGATTTTTCCGTCTTTTACTCGCAGGATTCTGTTTCCTACGCTGAGCAGACACTAAAGAACAGGAGCAGTCGCATCGTAGTAGAAAAAGGGCAAGTCGTGAAGGTGAGCAAAGATGCAGATGGGATTGTCAGTCGAGAGATATTGACGAAACACTGGACAGACTGGATCGACTACTGGTCGGTCGATTTTGACTTTGAGAGCAAACACGAGATTATCCGCATGCAAGATTCACAAACGGGCGAGTGGGAAGAACAGTGGACGGGCGACTACGTCTTTGAAAATGAATGGCAGAGTTTCCGTACCAAGAAAGATCGTTCATTGGAATTGACCAGCGTTGCCCACAAATGTGAACCCGGTCGTCGCAAAATTGCTGTTAAAGTCGTTGACATCTTCGGTAATGATACCATGACGATTGTAGAGGTGACGATTTGAGGAAATAATCATGTCAGAAAATGTTAGAATATCCATGTTTGAAATCGTGGGTAGCCCTTTTTGCGTTGCTACTGACGATGGAGAGAAGGTTCATAAACACCTGGATGCTGCTCTGAAAGCGAATCAAAAGGTCGTCCTCTCATTTCACAATGTTACAGCACTTACATCAGCTTTCCTCACGACTGCAATCGGGGAATTGTATGGAACATTCAGCGAAGAAAAGATCCATTTTCTGTTGAAGGTGGAGGATGCTGAACCATCGGATATTGCTTTGCTGGACCGTGTGATTCGCAATACCAAATTGTACTTCAAAGACCCGCAAAGATTTAATCAAATATTTCAAGAAGTACTCGGGGATGACGACGATGAAGTACAAAGCAGCTGATGTGCGTTACTATAACTTCACTTCGCAAGACAAACTATTTTTTGATGCTAATATTTGGTTGTATCTATACGGTCCCCCGAAACCTAGGTCTTATTGGAGACCTATCTATTCCAGGATTTTCAACCGCATTTTGAGAGCAAAAAGCCAAATTTATATTGATGTGCTTGTTGTTTCAGAATTTATTAACAGTTATGCCAGATTGGAATGGCAATCTGTTGTGCGGCACCCCAATCCCTTTAAAGTTTTTCGTAGCAGTCCAGATTTTACACCAATTGCCGAAGATATTGTGGCTGATGTTGAGTTAATTCTGAATTACTGTGTAAAGATAGAAAGCGGCTTTACAACACTGCCAATGAATACACTACTCGCTGATTATTCCACCGGGAACTCTGATTTCAACGATCAGGTTATAACAGAAATCTGCAAAAACAACGGATTTACGTTAATAACAAACGATAGCGATTTCAAAACTCAGGAAATACCTATTCTGACTGCAAATCAATCTTTATTGCGTAATTGATGAA
This sequence comes from Candidatus Poribacteria bacterium, assembly GCA_026713385.1. Taxonomy (GTDB): domain Bacteria; phylum Poribacteria; class WGA-4E; order WGA-4E; family WGA-3G; genus WGA-3G. Next base: position 2,696 of record JAPOOP010000429.1, read on the forward strand.
TTCTCACTACGATTTCCATGAGGTATCAATATGAGTCTTACAGTAAGGTTAAAAAACATTGGAATCCTAAAACAGGCGGAATTTTCGCTGGGTGATTTGACACTCATCTGCGGTGAAAATAACACTGGTAAAACCTACGCGACCTATGCCCTGTACAGTTTCTTGGAGTCTTGGCGTAAATTTATCCAGATTCCGGTTGATCATGATCAGATCAGCGATTTGCTTACGCGCGGTGTCCTTAAGATTGATCTAGCACCTTATGTCGAAAAGGCAAATCAGGTACTTGCAGAGGCGTGTCAGAGGTACCCCGAGCAATTGGATAAAATTTTTGCAGCCCCTGAAGGTACGTTTCATAAGAGTGAATTTTACATTGAACCAAGCACGATTCACTTGCAAGATCACGGGTTCAAGAACGAAACGGAAATTAATCAAGAACCGTTTCTTATCGCTTCAAAGGAAGAAGGGAGTGAGGAGTTAGTATTTACTTTAGTTGTTGACAGAAAGAGCAGTCCGGGAATTGAATCCATTTTTGCAGAGGATGTCATGAGTCGTATAATCGGAAATGCTATTTTTTCCAATTCTTTTCCTCGACCTTTTATTTCCTCAGCTGAGCGTACTGGTGTCGCGATTTTTCGCAAGGAACTCAATTTTGCTCGGAACCGACTCGTTGAAGAAATGGGACAAGCGGATCAAAAGGCCGATCTACGAGAATTACTATTCAAAGCATATCAAAATTACCCTGAGCCGGTAGAAGACAATGTTAATTTTACTCGCCAACTTGAAGATATTGGGAAAAGAAAGAGTTTCATTGTCAAAGAATACCCCGAAATCTTGGCAGACTTCGCGGACATTATCGGGGGCGAGTATGTCATTACACAAAACGACCAGCTTTACTATCTTCCAAAAGGCACGCGGCGCAAATTGACAATGGTTGAAAGTTCAAGTGCCGCACGCGCCCTCTTAGACCTCAGTTTCTATCTCAACTGTATTGCTGAAAAAGGCGACCTACTGATGATAGATGAACCCGAATTAAGTCTACATCCAGAAAACCAACGTCGTATCGCCAGACTCTTTGCACAACTCGCGAATTTGGGTGTTAAAGTCTTCATCACCACCCATAGCGATTACATCGTCAAAGAACTCAATACGCTCATCATGCTCAATCACGACAAGCCTCATCTGAAAAGAATTGCTGAAGAAAATGGCTATCAAGACAATGAGTTAATTAACGCCGATCAGGTCAAACTATATATAGCAAAGAAAGCATTGATGCCACTGGAAGAAGGAGAAAAGAGACGTAAACGAGGCCACACGCTTATACCGGCTAATATTGATCCTGAGCTAGGCATTGCGGTTTCCAGTTTCGACAGGACAATTGATACCATGAACACGATTCAGGAAGAGATTGTGGGGGGCAGAGTAAGTTTCGTGAATGATATACAAATATTGCAGGAAATGCTCGTTGACCGTCTTCAAGTTAGATCCGAACAACACGGACAAGGCAGACCTTCTGTTGAATTAACCGACTTGACATCTGGAACAAGTGTAAAGATAAAAGGATTGCCTCCTGACTCTATTGTTATCAGAGCGGAAGATTTTGAAAATCCTCTTGCTATCTTTAATTGACAACATTAATTTTCAATAGGCACATGAGTCTATACTTCTCTATAAACATAAGAGGAAATCAATGATGTGCACAAACGAAGCAGCGATTGATATAGATTGGTATCCACTCTCTGATGAAGACATACGTCATTTTGACGACAATGGCTATCTCATCGTACGGAACGTGCTGGATTCGGATACTATCGAAAAACTGATTGAAGTCAGTGATCGACTCATGACAAGCGATCGGTTCGAGAATCGCCAACATAGCTCTAACAACTTATACGACAGCTTCCGAAATTGTATCTCTATTGACGATGCCTTCATTCCCCTAATCGCGCAGAAAACCATCTTGCCCGTTGTGGTGCAACTTCTCGGTACCGACTTGCAACTGATGACCTCACACCTGATATACAAACACCCCGATCCGCCAGGGACACCCGATACCACACGCGCGCCGGGTTGGCACCGCGACTACGCCATCGCAACAAGAACACA
>JAPOOP010000421.1 GCA_026713385.1 Candidatus Poribacteria bacterium
GGTGCCTACGCAACGCACATGGTAGATGTAGCAGTGGATGAGGATACCGGCAAAGTCGAGATCCTCCGCTATACCGCAGTCCAGGATGCGGGAAGAGCCATCCATCCCAGCTACGTTGAAGGGCAAATACAGGGTGGTGCTGTTCAGGGGATCGGATGGGCATTGAATGAGGAATACATTTACAATGACGAAGGCACCATGACCAACGCCAGTTTCCTTGATTACCGGATGCCGACCTGCTTAGATTTACCTATGATTGATGCTGTCATCGTTGAAGTCCCGAATCCGGGGCATCCGTATGGTGTGCGTGGGGTCGGTGAAGTGCCGATTGTACCACCGATGGCTGCCATCGCCAATGCTATCTATGATGCAATCGGCGTTCGGATGACAGAACTCCCGATGTCGCCTGATCGGCTCCTAAAAGCCATGGGCAAAATTTAGCGTGAGTGGGTTTTGAAACCCCGATTCTGTAGGGGTAGGTCTTGTGCCTACCCCTTCTTTGTAGGTCTTGTGCCTACTTTCTTTGTAGGAGCGAGTTCCAACTCGCGATTTCCTCCAAATCGTGACGGATTTCCGTTAAAACTTTACCCAACTGAAAGCCGACTGCTGACAGCCGATAGCCACTAAAAAAATGCCAACCGTAGTTATTCCACCCCTCATGCGTAAGTTTACAGGCGGCGAGGAGAACATTACTCTCACTGGGGCGACTGTCCGTGAAGTGATTGATAATTTAGAAAGTCGCTACCCGGGTATGAAAGAACGGTTATGTGAAGAAGATCGTCTTAAGCCCGGCATCGCCATATACATCAACGGTCTCCTCACTCGGGGATCCTTCCTCGAACGCGTTGACACCGACGCAGAAATCCATTTCCTCCCTGCTATCGGCGGTGGTGTTGCAGAACCATTGCACTAAAACCTTACACCGTTTTGAACATTTTGGCGTGACAAGTGTGTTTTCTGATTCAAACCGGAAAGGAGAAGTCGTGATGAAATTCAGCAACTTTACATTCTTTTTCTTCATACTCATCTTAGTCTACGCGCCTCTTTGTCTTGGGGACGTGCTGTTTGAGGATGACTTTGAGAAGGCAGAGATTGACAAAAATAAATGGGCACCTACGGGAGGCTGGAACTTGGATGGCGGGACACTGGAAGTTAACGGCGGAGAAGTCGGGATGAGTGTCAAAGATGACTTCACTGACTTTGAATTCTATGTCGATTTTCACATGATAAACCCGCTCTGGGCATCGAATTGGGTCGTGCGTGCTGAAGACCCAAACAATTGTACGCTGGTTCAAATTGTGGCAGATAATCGTAATCAATTTTGGTGGTTTACGAGAGTTGGCGGTAATTATATCGTTAAGGATGATGATAAGTTGGAAAATGAATCGGGTCTGCACCCTGAACTTGGCGAATGGTATACGATAAAAATCGTTGCCGAAGGTGAGCGTTACGATCTCTATTTGGGTGAACAGGGTAAGGAACTCGACTTAGCTTGCACATGGGAAGATAAAACCAATGACAAGGGCGGTATAGGTTTCAGAGCAAGTGGTGGTGAACATAGTTTGTATGACAATGTGTTGGTTACAACCGTGGGGCACAGTTTTGCAGTGAATCCCGCTGATGCTCTGCCGGTCACATGGGGAAAACTCAAGGCGCTACGATAAAATTGAAAGGGAACAATTCTAATGCACGCTGAATCGCCGTTCATAGATTGCACAGACTTAATCAGCGACCGTTCTCGACTTCTTGAGCATGGTCGCCAGAACGGATATCTCTTCTTTCCTGGGCTGCTCCCCACAGAACCCGTGCTTGAGCTACGTCGACAGGTGCTCCATGTGGCAGAGCAGCACGAACTCCTTGAACCAGACACCCATCCCGATGCCGGTATCCGTAGAAAGGGCGTTTTCATCTGCGAACAGGACGGCTCCGAGACCTTCAGACGTTTCTACATTGACGTTCAGAAACTCCGACTCTTCCACGCGCTTCCCCATCACGAGCGTATCGTGCGTGTTCTGGAAGTCCTGTTCGGTGAGCCTGTTTTCATCCATCCCCGTCACATTTGTCACGCCATCTTTCCAGGAGAACATCAGTATACCACGCCTCCGCATCAGGA
>JAPOOP010000469.1 GCA_026713385.1 Candidatus Poribacteria bacterium
CCACTCATTCTCCTCCGTTGCCAACCAACCGACTGTGGCGATATTCGTAATGATTACCTCAAACAGGTCATGCCCACAGATAGCCGAGGCTACGGATAGCATTGCGTAGAGCGTCAGCAATTCGCCTTGGGTGAGTGCGGCGCGCGGTGCGAACCGATGCAGGATGGTATTGATGGCGATTAGGACAGCGAGTGCGAAGATGGTATTGAAAAACAGGGACATTGTCGTTGGGAATCCCTGATCCCAACGCAGTGATGCGAAGACCCAATAGTTATTGAAGGGAATCAGCGCGAGCCCAAGCCAAATAATCCGCCACCGGATTTTCTGACGAGGAGACGTAGAGAGGGCAGGCGAGTGTTGCAGCATAGATAATCCCAGTCAAGATGTGTGTCGTGTTACCCATAAATCGCAACGCCATTATACCGCACAATTGAACTGCCCTCAAGATTTTTGTTTGCAACATTAAAGCATATCTGGTAAAATACCGCTAAAATTAACCCGAAAACAATCTTCTTCTTTCCCAAGCAAATGAACGCTATAAAAGAGGCTCACTATAACCTCGGTATCGCTTATCTGGAGGCGGGGCAATACAACAGAGCAGTTCCTGAGTTTGAAGCAGCCATAAAGTTGGATGCGGATTTCATAGGTGCACACTGCGCGCTCTGCCGCGCGTATCTCGAACAGGACGCATTAGAGAAAGCAAGTGCCTCGGTCACAGCGGCGTTAAAACTCGACGACACCCACCAACCCGCATTGCTCCTGTGCGACACCCTCACACAAGCATATTACGACAAAGGCAGACAATATCATGGTGCCGAACGCTACAGCGAAGCTGTTTCAACATTCCAGAAAGCACTCACCCTTGCCGAAGACTTAGAACGTAGTTCGCAGGATCCCGACATTAAAAATAAACATATCTATGCCCACCTCGGTGCTGCTTACATCGGACTGAAGGCGTATCAGGAGGCGATCGACGCATTACAAAACGCGATAGCACTTGATCCCGATCTCGTTGATGCACACTACAACCTCGGTTATGCTTACGTCGAACAGGGATCTTACGACCAAGCGATTCCGCATCTTGAACGCGCTATAGCGATTGCTCCGAATTTCAAGCGCGCTCACTACAACCTCGCCCGCGCCTATCGGGAATTGGGCAATTTGGAAGCGGCGACACATGCCGTTACAGAGACCTTAAGGCTCGACCCCAACTATCAACGCGCACACGAACTCGCAAACTCGATAAAACAAGCGCACTACAACAGAGGTATCACCTATCTCAACGATGAACGCCATAGTGAAGCCGTTACAGCCTTCCAAAACGCTATTACGCTCGATTCCGATTTTACCACTGCACATTACAATCTGGGGTTAACCTACCTCAAGATGGAAACCTATTCCCGCGCTGTCGATGCGCTCCAGAAGACGATAACTCTGGATCGCAACTATAAAGCCGCACACCATTCACTTGCCCTCGCCTACCTCGGACAACAAGAACTCGGAAAGGCGAGAGATGCCGCAAAAGACACGTTGAAACTGGATGCGAACTATCAACCCGCACTGTCCCTTTTGGAAGCTATCGATCCGAGTTTCACACCGTCTGCAACACAGACATCTACACCTCCAGAACCGGAACAACCGACAGCCCCACAATCGGCTGGCAAACCGAGACAGGAAACGCACTATGAACTCGGCATCGCCTACAAGAACTCGAAAATGTATACGGAGGCAATCGCGGAGTTTCAAAAGGCGATAGATCTGGATCCAGATTTTGTAGCAGCACACACGAGTTTAGGCGAAATCTATCTTGAAACCGGACGGCTTGATGACGCAGAAAAGGCAGCAAACGCAGCGTTAAGGATTGATGCTAATTCCCAACCCGCGCGTCAACTTTTAAATGACATCAAACAAGTACGCTCAACCCAATCCACGCAATCAACTGGCACTCCCTCACACGTCACGGATATAAAAAAACACTACGAACGCGGAGAAGCATTCCTCAATAACGGGCAATATAACGAAGCCGCTGCTGCATTCAAAAGAGCAATAAAGGCAGATCCAAGTTATGCGGATGCACACTACAGTTTAGGTGTCGCTTATCTTGAAATAGGAGCACTTGATGATGCTAAAATGGCAGCGGAAGTAGCATCAAAACTGAATGCCGACCGCCAACTTATCCACGAACTTCTCACAGCAATAAAGCACGTCGAAACCAGCCAGCGTAGACGGAAACTGTGGAAAAAGGGGCTGTCCTATGCCGTTGTCTTGGGTATGATTGCCGCGGTTATCATCTTTATTGTAAACTGGCTGCCAGAGCCCGATCCTCCGGATCCCCTACCTGTACCTCCGATCTTTTCAATAGGAGCATCTTTAAGTAGGGATTATCTTTTAGGGGGTCAGACAGTAAAACTCACGTTGACAATCAAAAACAGCGGTGGCACGGTGCATAATGTCAAAATCCAACTTCAACCACAGTCCATATCCGGATTAAACTATGAAACCCCCGCTCCTATTCCAGAAATACTCAAAAGCGACGAAGAGACGATTGAAATTCCTATTAAAGCAGATAGGAATATAGGAAATCGAGAAGAATCCTTGAAAATTGAATTGATTGGGAACAATGGAACGTCTCTCGCAACTACAGACATCCTTCTCAGAATGTTGGACACAGTACGGTAAAATAAGGAGATAGTAATGAATTCCAGAATTTGGGGTATCATCGGTGGTGCCGCTTTGGTCCTCGCTCTCCTATCGCCGCTCATATTAGGTAATGCTCAAAAAGTAGAAAGGCTTTTTGAAGCCGCTGAAGCGTTGTCCGAACGCTCGGATTATGAGGGTGCCATCAAAAACTATAAAGCAGCACTAAAGGAGTCAAAAAAATTCGGTGCGAAAACGGAGCGGATTGACAAGGACTTTACAACCCTCGTTAACCTTAAAATCGGGCGATGCTACTACGAACTCGGTGAGGATAGCAGCGATGTCAGACATTATCAAAATGCTCTCAGGCATATTGAAGAGGTCGTTTTAGAGGCACAAGTTGTCAAGCACAAGGAAGAGCTCACTTATCTCTGGGCAGAAACTCTCTATAAAACTGGAAAACTCGATCAGGCGAAGCTCAAATTTTCTCAGCTGATAGAAAAATTTCCAAACAGCCGGTGGGTGTCGAAATCGCTTTACGCGATCGGAGACATCAACTATCAACAGGAAAATTACGACGCGGCATGTAAGACCTTTCAAAAGCTCATTGCTGAATTTCCACACTCTGAACTTAAAGCAGAAGCAGAACGACGCATTGCCGAACTAACGCTGTTGTGTGATGAAACCGATCCACCTGTGCCGGATCCGTGCGAAGCGATGTATGAAGCCGCTTCTAATTTACAACGACAAGGCAAAGTCCACGATGCATACCAAGGTTATACAGATCTTATTACACGGTGCCCTGAAAGCGAATATATCACCGATGCCTATGTTGGAAAAGCAGAAATTCACCTTGAGGCAGAGGATTACGTGAAGGCACGTGAGTACTACGAAGCAGCCATGTATAGCACGACCAACGAAGAACGAACCATAGAACTTCATGAGGCATATCATCGCACTTACCTCGTCCCTGAATATGGAGACAAAAAAAGACAACACAGTTCCAGTGATGAATTTTTTGTAAAGGCCCGACTTCTTCGGAAGGAAAAGAGATTCTTGGAGGCAGCCGAGATATATGAGGAACTTGCCAATAACAATCTCCCTGCCGAAGATATAGTTTACGCACTCTACTGGGCAGGCCGCTGCTACCACGGTGCAGCTTGCACAACCCCAAATCTATTCAACAGATCAGTGAGTGCATTCAAAAAACTTATTGAAAATTATAGCAGCGGAGAACACACAACTGAAGCCTACTACCACTTGGCTTTGGTGTATATAGATTGGGCACAAAAATCTGGTAATATATCCATATATCAGTTAATCATTGATACAGTAGAGGAAGCCAATGATGCGGAATATACCGACAGTAAGGATGTCAGGAATCGGGGATGGCTCAGTCGTATGCAAGAGCTTAAAGACGAAGCACATGAAAAATTATATCCACTGCCAGATCCACTGAAAGCAGAAGCAGAACGAACCATCAACGCCGCAGAAATAGCAATTGACCGCGCAAAGCAGGAAAATAGGGAGATTCAGCTGATCCACGAAGCAGATGAACACTTAGCAAACGCGAGGCAACAAGTACGTAGGAACAATTACAGAGCCGCGCTCAATCAGGCCAAAAAAGCTCTTGAAATCATAAACATGGAACCCATCCTCTCAGTCATACAGCGTTATGTTGAAGAAGGGCACACATACCTTAAACAAGGCAAACTTGAAAAAGCAATGGAGAAAGCAAGACAAGCTTTAAGCCTTGACCAAAATTACTCACCCGCCCACAAACTTCAGTCAAAAATAAAAGAAAGATATTACGGACTCGGTTGGACATTTTTTGACGAAGAACAGTACGGTAGAGCAATTGATGTGTTCAAAAATGCCATCAAGATTGACCCAAATTTTAAAGAAGCACACAACCACTTGGGAGTAGTTTATATTAAGCAGGGAAAATATCTTGAGGCAATAGTAGCCCTTGAAGAAGCAATAAACATTGACGGGGCGTTTAAGGAAGCATACTTTAACCTGGCTCTTGCGTACTTAGAACTCAGTGAACTTGAAGATGCAATAAACGCCGCCAACGCTGCTTTAGAAATCGATCCAAATTATGAACCTGCACGCATGCTTATAGAGTTCATAGCCGATTAACTCCAACAGCGAATGGACAACAAAAAATTCAGGAATATTTGCAAAGATTTGACTCCAAGCCAGCTGCGTGTTAAAATAACGCAAGTTGCTACCGAAAAAAGTTATAGATATTCCATTACAATTTGCCTTAGATAATTAGAGAAGTCTCAATGATACACATATCGCCCCTCTGGGGCTTTGACTTGGGGTGGTCGCGTTTCTACACATAGGTCGCCCCTCTGGGGCTTTGGAGCAAGCGACTCATGATTACTTATACCCAATCGCTTATGGAAATCCGAAGAAACCCAATAGGCTATGAAAATAATCTCCGTTATTTAGAAAGTGGCAACTTGGATTAAACCAACTAAATAGGAAGCGGTATTTTACAAAACAATCACCCAAAAGGAGCTGAAGCACATGAGAAAGATATATCTATTCGTCGTTGGACTTCTATTAACCGCAAGTCTATTCCTACCCAATACTTTCGCGCAAAATTCTACACAATGGGAACTACCACCAGGTGCGACAGCCCGCTTTGGTAAAGGTTGGGTTCGTGACATAGAGTTTTCTCCTTTCAGTGAGCAGTTAGCCGTAGCAACTACCATTGGCGTTTGGATTTATGATGTCCGAACAGGGGAAGAACAGGTTCTATTCTCGGGAATTATGGGTGGTGCTAACGCTGTATCATATTCTCCAGGTGGACTTATCTTAGCAGCAGCACACTGGGATCAGACAGTTAGACTTTGGGATATTAACACCGGTAACCGTCGACCTTTATCCACTTTCACAGGGCATACAGGCGAAATTCATGCCGTTACATTCTCACCGGATGGTAGTATGCTCGCAAGTGGCAGTGCAGACAATACAATTCGAGTCTGGGATGTTCAGGCTGAAGAACTCATGGCAATCTTGCCATATAGGAATCCCATTAAGACAATAGATTTCTCTCCAGACAGCCAAATGATAGCAGGTGGAAGCGAGGATGGCACAATTCAGGTTTGGGATGCCGGAATTGGAGATCGAATTTACGAATTTGACGAGCATACCGATGCTGTTTGGGAGATCGACTTCTCACCGGACGGTAGGATCCTTATCAGCGCAAGTCTGGATGGAACAATTCAATTATGGGACCTCGTTGCACCTGGGGGTAGACTCACTGAACCAACGCAACATAACACACCTTTCTATGCGGTTGACTTCTCACAAGACGGACACAACTTTGTGACCAGTGGAGCAGATAGAGAAGTTCGAGTGTGGAACGCCCACACTCGTGAGCTGACATCTACCCTCGAAGGGCATAAAGATGTCGTACCTACTGTCGAATTATCGCCAGATGGTGCTACCCTCGCGAGCGGTAGTTTAGATGGAACAGTTCGTTTATGGGACATGCGTCTGTTTCGAGGACGGTTAACGCTTGCGGGGCATACCGGTGGTGTTAAAGCATTGACATATACAGAAGATAACCGCATTCTTGCATGCGGGACTGGCTTAGATAACAAACTCCGGTTGTGGGATGCGAGTACAGGAACGCAGCTTTCCAAACTTAACGATCATAGAGGACTAACACAGGCGGTCGCTTTCTCAAAGGATGGCAAAACCCTTGCCAGTGGAGGCAGTGAAAATGGTACAATTTTCTTATCAAACGTTTCCAGAACAATTGAAAACGGCGAGTATTTCGGTGACGATGAGGATAACCTGATAGCAACACTCACAGGCAATCCACACGGCATCACTGCACTCGCACTTTCACCTGCAGAAACCATTCTGGCTAGTGGTGGCGTAGATGGTCGAATTTACCTATTGGACGTTCAAAGAAGAGCGGAACTGCAAATATTAAGAGGAGCCCAAAGTGCGATTACGGCGTTGACGTTCGTTTTTGATGGTAACCACCTTTTCAGCGGCGAAGAAGATGGGACCGTCCGCCGGTGGGATACACTTACCTATCAAGAGGTATGGAATTACAGAGGTTCATTCAGCGCAATTACTGCCTTATCATTTTCCAAGACCGGACGGTTTCTTGCAATTGGGGATAAAGTGGGGAAAATCCAGTTATTCGATTTTGATGCAGAAGCTGAAAACCGTGAAATCCGTATATTTACACGACACACCCGCCAGATAACTGCTCTCATCTTTTCTTGGAATAGTGACACTCTTGTTAGCGGTAGTGAAGACGGGACCGTTCTCCTTTGGAATACAGATGAAATAATATCACAAGCAAACCAAGAATAAATAACTTCTTGAAACGATATCCACCACGCGAAACAGCGGCGTTGCGTGAATTTCATTGTATCCGCGCGATGCCGCTGTTTCACTATTGGATATCATCGAGCGTTTCTGCGTTCATCACCTTTTCAAAGAACGCCTCCAATTGTGATATATGGCGCAGTTCGGTCATGTGGTTCGTGATGGATTCGGGAACTTCGCCAAATCGGTGCCGCAGGAGTTTGAGAACAGC
>JAPOOP010000271.1 GCA_026713385.1 Candidatus Poribacteria bacterium
ACATACGCCGCTGTCCCGGTTCGGAGTGAAGGAGAAACCGTCAATATGAGACTACTAACGAAGTGGACTATCGGAATCGTGAGGTGAATGTAACGAAGGGCGATGAATCTAAGTGCGAGTGGCACCGCCACCAGTTGCAAAATACCCGCCGCCAATCCGAGGTTTCCGTATACCGAACCGAAAAATGCGGTCCGCATATCCGTATCAGGTCTCTCTATTTCAGCCAACGCATTGAATCGCAGATCCAGCATAGTGGACACTATTTGTGTGCTTATAATCAATACCCCGATAAAGATTAGATATCTGGAACGCAAAAGCGTTTTTACGCCAGCATGTCCGAGCCTCCCGCCAGCCTCTTCTGCACTGGGTGTGGGTTCACCGCCAAACTTGTAAGCAAGGACACCAAGTGCCGCCGTCGGGACGAGGGATGCCGCCGTGAACAGCAATAACGCCTCAGTCCCTAACACGGTTGCCCATTTGCTTACAAGTGTCCCACCGAGAAACGAGCCAATAGAGGCAACGGCACAGAAAGGTCCATTAATACGCTTCGCCTGTTCAGTCGTTAGCACACTGTTCACAAATGACCAGAACTGTTCGATGACTATCACGATGTAGGCTTCGCGGAACACGTAGATGATTGCCGCCGCGAAATTCATACCACGTGAAAGCATGGCGTAGCATCCGAGGATTAGAATGGCCGAAAAAAGCGAGGTAATTGCCAATGCGCGGGTAGCCCCTTGCCACGAGAGGAGACGACCGTAGCAGTACAGCATCACGATCATGCTCGGTGGGACCGCCACCATACCACGCGGGAGATTCTCAGCACCGTACGCCTCGATAAACAGGGAGGAGGACACAGAACGGATAAATTCATAACCGAATAACACAAAGCAGGCGGCACCGCTGATTGAGATTGCAGCATAGATAAGTCGTCGTGGAAACATTATGTAGGATTGCCTCTCAAGAAATTTTTACCGCGCCGGAAGTGTATCCTCAGTTGGACGAGGGTTATGGACCCAATGTCCATTCGGATCGCTGCCTCTGGCGACAATCGCGCGTTGGTTCCAGTTGTTAGAAGCGCGGACCTCAGGCGGCACGAACCGCATCGTTAACCCACAACGCCGTCGGTCTGAGGTGTTGGGTTCAGAGCCGTGTAACAGCAGATCCGAATGCAGCGACATCTGTCCGGCTTTCATCTCGAATGGAAAAGGAGCGTCCCCGTATTGTGTTGCCCCATGCACCGTCTGACCGAGCACATTCTTTTCCGCAGCAGTGCTCGGTTCAAACGCGATTTGTCCGTGCAGATGCGATTTCGGAATGACGGTCATCGCACCGTTTTCGACAGCGGCATCGTCAATCGCGAGCCATACGGTGACAGTTTTGCTCGGCGAGAGGGGCCAATAGGAAGCGTCCTGATGCCAACTCACCTGCTTTACATCACCCGGCAGCTTGCAGAAGTAATGCGTTCCCCAACAAATCAACGCTTCACCCAGCAGATCTTGCACGTAATCCAGAATTCTGTCTTCAGTAATCAGATCGTGGAGCCCCGTACAACTGGTGTGCCATCCGTTGATGGAGTAACTATTCATCCCGGCTGCCAATGCCTTTTCCATGAGCTGATCGAAATAGGCGCGGTGTTCTGCGATCTCCGCTTCAGAAAAGACATCCAAAGGTGAGATAAAACCTTTCTCATTGAAGTGCTCAATTTGGGCATGCGTTAGGGTTGATGGATTCTCGTTTTCAACCGGAAAAAACTGAAGTTTTCGATTGAGTTCCGGCATTGCATCCGTAATTGGCATCGGAGCGTCCTCTCTTCTCCAAATAGGTTAGAAGTTTGTAGTGTGTGCTATTTATCTGTTTTCAACTGTCCCCACCGAGTAGCAAGTTTGCCTTTCGGCTCAACGGCGAAGGCAGGGATATCCTCTCCGTCAATGACCAAATTGTCGTAATGGACATGTGCCTCGTATGTAATAAAACCGATGCGTCCACTGTCACGAAATTTTGTATCATCGTCCCCTTCAAACAGAAGTTCATCATCCACAAAACACTCGTAGTTATGACCCTCTGCAACGACCTTAAGACGATAGGTCTCGCCAACTTCCGGGTCAACAGGTAAAGGGGTTACGATGTGCTCGAATTGATTCTCCCTCCATCGGGAGAATTGGCATTTATGCTGGTCTGTGCGAATCCAGAACCGCATACCGTTGTCCCCGTCTTTATCGGCACGGATTAACACACCCGCTGCATTCACATTCACGTTTTTCACCAACGTTACATCCACCTCAAGGGTGTAATCTCCCCAATTTTCATCACCGAACATCGTCTTGGCATATTGCGCGCCAGAGGTCTCGGCATAAGCATCTTTCTCGAGCTTCCACTCACCTTTAACTGCGTTCCAACCATCGGGAAGTCCATTGTCGAAATTTTCCTGCCATACGCCTGCGGAAACAACGGAAGTTAGTATGGCGACTATGAATATGACGGATACGATGTATGAATAACGCATCGGTTCCTCCAGTCTATCGGATCATAATCCTGCAAATCCTGACTCAGACACCTAAACGCAACCACCGATAATTATATTTATATTCATTGATAAGTCAAGTTAAACCTGTAAAAAATAAAGTCATTTGGTCCTCTGTTATGATTCGGATACATTTCATAGGGTGTGCTGTAGGAGGGATCTCCGAATCCCGACCCCTTTTCTGTAGGAGCGAGCTGTGCTCGCGATTGTTACTAAATGACCCTAAAAACTTGACGTAAAAGGGAATTTATGATAGTATGCAACACTATACTTAGTTATGTCATACCATATTCACCTGAACTTTGAACAAAAGAACAGACATACCTATAAAGACCTACCTTTTAGAAAAACACTAAGAAAATGGACGAAAAACGAGCAAGTGGACGCTACTACACGCGTGGGAATCCGTTTCAGTTGGAACCGTTCCATACATGGGCAAAAGTGTCTAATTTAGAACAGCAGACAGTCTTAGAACCTTTTGCAGGTGCTAAGGATATTCCACGGTTGATTGACGCAGCGCGTCTTCGGTGCCGAGATTGGGCATTTTTTGACATCGAACCGGGAGCAGAAGGGATCGTGCAACGCGACACACTCACCAATTTTCCCAAAGGATTCAACGCTTGCATCACCAATCCACCGTGGTTGGCGCGCAACTCGGCAACACGCCGTGGTTTACCTTTCCCAGAAGCGATCCGTTATGATGACCTCTACAAATACGCACTTGAGCAATGTCTGAAGCATTGTGGCTGGGTCGCCGCAATTATTCCAGAGGCGTTCATTCGGAGTGGACTGTTTCTGGAACGGCTGCACGATTTCATCTCTTTAGTCCCGCAAAAGCAAGGGAGAACCGAACAAAAAAATAAAGTAAGGGACACCTCCTATATGTTTGAGGACACGGAACACCCTGTCGGTCTCGCACTTTTTGCACCGGACGCAACATCGGACGTTAGGATCTGGCGCAACAATCTGTTTCTCGGCACTATGCGTGAATTACGCGAACACCTACCGCAACCTTCCTCCAATCGGGACATTGTGTTCAACGACCCAGAGGGAAATCTTGGACTCATTGCTATAGACAATACCGTTTCCGCCTCTATCCATTTCTGTCCGCCAGAGGCACTGAAAGATTATCCGATTCGTGTCCATTGTCGTTCCATTACCAAAATTAGCGTGCCATGGCAGGTGGATATAGATATACTCAATACCCGTTTGGCAAAAATCCGTGAAAAAACCCACGATGTTTTTCTGACAGCGTTCAAGGGCATACGCCGCGATGGACGCTATCGACGACGGTTGGATTGGGCTTTGGCGCGGGCAATTGTTAACGCGTAGAGTCTACAAACTGCAATAAACATGGAGTAGAAGAATGAACACATCTAAATTAATCTGCATACTGCTATTGGTAACGCTCATTACCGTTGCAGGATGCATTCCGGGTGATGGGAAACACGATGATGGGAACCCCGCTGGATTTTTCTGGGGCATCTGGCACGGATGGATCGCACCGATCTCACTGATATGGGGAATTTTTGATCCACATATCCGTGTCTATGAACCCAAAAACACAGGATGGTGGTACGATCTTGGATTTTACATCGCTGTTATCAGTGGTTTCGGGGGTATCTCCCTTTCGCGGCGGAAACGGAACAAGACCGTAGTTCAGACAAACGATAATTCTGGATAGCAACCGGTAAAAACAACTTGAAGGATTTCCCTATAGTATATTGGGGACACGCACCGTCGGGCAAAAAAATGAAAACTTTTGAGACGCGGGGCCCTGTAGATGCCGCGCGAAACTATGTCGTCAAACGGACAACGGAGCTCACAGATTTCGTCGCGCGCGTCAAACAAGGCCGTTACATTGTTATCTTCGCACCTCGTCAGACCGGCAAAACAACCTTCTTCCGATGGGCGTTGGATGCCCTTGCAGCCGAAGGTATCGCGCACTTCCCTATCCAATTAGACTTTGAAGCATATAAAAACCTGACCGCCTCCGTTTTTTACGGCGAACTCTACAAAGATATTCGTGAAGAAGTTGAAAAAGTTTTCCAAAAACGGGGACACGTGCCATCGGAAGCACTTCATCAATATTTGCAGGGGACCCAGGTAACCGATCATCTGTCAATGCTACGGTTCTTTACAGGACTCGAAAATCTGCTCAAACCGCAGCGACTTGTGATGATCATTGACGAGTTTGATGGAATTCCAAGGGCTGCCGTCAGTGATTTTCTGTATTCGCTCCGCCGTATCTATCTCTCTGGTGCGGACTCGCGATGTCCTTATAGCTTAGGAATTGTCGGGGTCAAGAGTATAACGCAGCTCAACTATGACCGCTCTATCTCACCCTTTAATATTCAGGACGAGTTCGCCTTACCTAACTTTACCTTTGAACAGGTCCAGGAACTCCTTGGTCAGTACACTGAGGCTGTCGGGCAACCTTTCGCCTCTGAAGTCATTCGCGCACTTCATAAACAGACAGCCGGTCAACCCTTTCTTGTGAATCGCTTTGCACAGGTTCTCACTGAGGAATTGGACATCCCGATAACCGAGCGTATTAACATGACGCACTTTTCGGAAGCACACACGCGATTACTACGCGAACGGAACGTCAACATTCAACATCTCATAACAAATATCCGAAGGAATCCACGCTTTGAAACCCTTCTGATGGGAATCGTTTCCCGCGATAGAGGTGTGGATTTTAATCTGGATAACGAATTTATTTCGGATCTCGCGACTTATGGTATCCTCGCGGAAGGGGCCGACGGAATGTGTGAGATTGTCAACCCGATTTATCAGTATCGCATCATGAAAGCGTTCCAGCCCCTGATAAACGGACTGGAGTGTGAATACTTCCCAGAGGACGCAGAAATCGATTTCTTAGATTATCTCGCACCCAACGGACAGATTCGACTGCAGCCCTTACTTGATAACTTTCAGAATTTTATCGCCCGCGCCGGCTATCGAATCCTGCAGGTGCCAGAGACTCCGAAAGAGTTCGTTGGGCAGTACCTTCTCTTTGCCTATCTTGAGCAGTTTGTGCGGTTGGTCCAAGGACGAATGTACCTTGAAGTACATACAGGACGTGGTAGAATGGATCTGTTTATTCTGCACAATTCGCAAAAGTACATCGTCGAAACCAAGATTTGGGGGGGAGAACGTTCATACACGGCAGGTAAGAAGCAGCTCGCAGCGTATATGCAGTTGGAGGAAGCAACCGAAGGATACTATGTCGTGTTCGATCATCGAAAGAATCCAATGCCTCAGGCAGAGACAGAAAATATCGGGGGTTTCACCATCCGGAGTTACGTCATTCCCGTAATGCAAGAATCCCCTTCACAGATGGTATAAGGAGAAAAAATGAAAGTTTTAGTCATCGGAGGTACAGGCAACATCAGTCGTGGCATTGTTGCCGCGCTGCAAAACCGAAACCATGAAGTTGTCCTGTTTAACCGCGGACAACACGCCGATCCACCGCCTCCAGATATCCGCGTGATTCACGGCGACCGAAAAAATCGTGAAGATTTCGAGGCGAAACTTAGCGCGGAAAACTGGGATGCCGTGATTGATATGATTAGCTTCAACGCCGAGGATGCCGCCTCCGCACTTCGCGCATGTCAGGGACGCGTCGGACACTTCGTCCACTGCTCAACGGTGATGACCTACGGACCGCCGTTCAGCGGAATTAATCTCCCAGAGACGGCACCATTGCAGGGGACATCAGGCTACGGACTCGGCAAAGTCGCCGCGGATGACCTCCTTTTGGAGGCTCACGCACGCGATGGATTCCCTGTAACCATTTTCAAACCGTCCTATACGCACGGTCCCGGCATCAACCTTCATCGACAAGTAGGCGGAGACGGCAGTTGGATTGATCGGTTGCGAAAGGGGAAACCGATCCTCTCTGCAGGCGATGGACTGAACTATTTTCAATTCCTGTCATCTCGCGACGCTGGAATTGCGTTTACAGATATACTCGGTAGATCTGACTGCTTCGGCGAAATATACAACATCGTCCACCCGCAGGCGCGAACGTGGGACGAATGGCACTGTGCCGCAGCGGACGCACTCGGTGTTGACATAGAGATCGTGCATGTATCTCAAGAGACACTCATCGCGATGGCACCTGAACGGTTCAGCGGCTTGCGGGGCAACTTCGGGCATACCCAAATCTTCAGCCACGAAAAACTCTCAGCAGTATTACCTGAATTTAGTCCACAAATTCCGGTTACAGAGAGTGTAGCAGAAAACATCGCGTGGATGGACAAACACAATCTGGTTCCAGATAGTGATGCAGACGATCTGGAGGATCAGATTATTGAGACGGTTCGCAATCTACCGCGTATCCGATAGCAAAGAGGTGAAACATGATACATATCAAATCAGCGTTGGATTCAGAAAGGCTTGACGTTGTTGAACACGACCTGCGCGAAGTCGGTTTCCATATCATTGAAAACGTGATTACTGCCGAGGAGGCAGACGCGGCGCGCGAGGCAGTCTGGAAAATGGTGAAAGA
>JAPOOP010000439.1 GCA_026713385.1 Candidatus Poribacteria bacterium
AACGTAATCACCATCGATGTAAGTATGGACGTAGTCTGGAGTAGCGACACACCCGACGTGATGCCATTCACCATCACCGTGTTTGTGTTCCCAAGGATTATTCGTCAGACCAGCCGCGGGAGTCCAGAGGCTCAGCTCATTCGTCGTAATAAAGCCGAACTCAGGGGAATCGTTCTGTCCGACGAGTCCAGTCCGGGCGGGGGGATCGTCCGTGCTTTGTATCCATGCAAGAATGGTGAATTCTTCGAGAGCATCAAGAAGTTTCTGTTCAGTCGTGACACAGCCTGCTTTGCCATCAAAGTCGAGTGCCATACCGAATTTACCATCTACCCATGGGGATTTGACGACTTCGCCATCATTTCCTGCACCAGATGAGTCTTTAGCGACATCGCCTTTGCCTTCATCAAAGAGCCAGATACCGACTGCAGATTCAAAATCAATCTCAGCGGTGCTGACGTGAACAGCGATGAGGCTAAAACAGATGACGCCGAGCGTTAATAATACCTTTTTCATAGTTAATTCCTTTTTTTGTTTGCTGAGAGCGTGCTTGAAACGCACGTCTACGGGATTAAGGTTAATACTCTACTTTTAATTATAATAACGTATATAGCACGAAATTGCAAGAAAAAACCTGACTCAGCAAAGCCTGATATGTTTGTACACATTGTGGCTTTTCTAAATCAGGTTTAAGAACATTGTTTAGAATGTCCATCTGTTACAATGGTCAAAAGATTCTCAGCGTCTAATAACTATCTTTCAAATGTCCCCAGATTGTGGGGAGTTTGTTAGCGGGTTCAACGGCGAGTGCTTGAGCGTTCAGGAGTTTGGCATCGCCAATTGCGGAGTGATCGCAGCCTCCTCCGTCGCCCCCATCGCCCATGATGATTTCAAGTTCCTTGGCGTTGGCAGAAATATCAAATTCCACTTTGACAGCGTCAACGTTCTTCCCACCATCGGTGCCTTGAAGTGTATCAGATTTGAAAACCTGTTTTCCATCAACGCTGAAAGTGAAATCACCGCTGCCGCCGTGTCCACATTCTGCGGGGTCTTTCTCATCGGACATGCCGACATAGCCTTCAAATTTGAGATAGTTATCGCCGCTTAAATCGTAGATAAGCGTTGCGACGGAATGCGCGCCGATCCCGCGTTCAAAGTAGATACCACCGATAACGATTTCGTTGCGGGTTCCGCCGCCTTCGCCGATAGTTGCATTGTCTGCATTAATGGGACCGCCCCACCCCGTCCACTCGGCTTCTGGGTTATTAGGGATAAGTCCGCATTTATTCGGTTTCGGTGTGCTACCGCCAATGAAGGCAAGATAGGTGACACCGTTCCGGTCATCTTCTTCGACGACCTCATCATAATCGTTCTGAACGGCATCTCCTTCTTTTCCGACCTCTTTGACAGGTTTCGCGCCATCACCATCTATATTTTCGCAGTCGGCTTTACCCGCATAGACACTGAAAGCGAGTCCAAGGGTAAGCATGAGGATGAGCGTGCATACGTTAAGAGTTTTCAATTTTTACCTCCATCTGTTTTTCGTGTTTTTTGCACAAGAGTTCTCGACTGAGATCTAAACTGTGCATGATGAAAAAAAACGCAGTTTGATGCGTATCCGTTACACCACCGAAGGATGCAGGATTGCTTCGTCCATTCGGTGATACTTGTAGCGTTCGTCGGGCGCGAACACGATTTCCAATTCGCGCTGCGCACTCTTTGGAGAGTCTGAGGCGTGTACAACGTTATGTGTTATATTGATTGAGAAATCGCCTCGGATACTTCCTGGTTGTGATTTCGTTGGGTCGGTTTCTCCGTTGAGGATACGAACTAACTCTATCGCGCCTCGTCCTTCAATGGCTAAGGCGACAATTGGTGCCGAGGTCATAAATTTGATGAGTACATCGTAAAAAGATTTTCCTTGATGGACGGCATAGAGTTTTTCTGCCGTGTCGCGCGGAAGTTGCAGCAGTTTCATCCCAACGATTTTGAGTCCTTTGTGTTCATAGCGAGCGATGACTTCACCGATAAGCCCACGTTGAACACCGTCTGGTTTGATGAGAACCAGTGTTTGTTCTGTTTCCATAGTCCCCCCATTTTAACCTGCGTGCCTACACAGCACGCCTATATTAACGCTTTACTATACAAGCATTCGGGCTTGACAGCAAGCCATTTTAAGTATACCATATCTCTCACGGTGTTTGTCAATTTTATTTTCCCGAAATTGGTCCAGTAGAGGTGGTTATGTACGGTAAACTCGGAGAAGTAGTACTGAAAACAGAAGAACGGATGGAAGTCGGTGTGATTACTGCCCCAGATGCATCTCATGCCGAAGAGATGAAACAATTCCTTGGACATAAGCCTGGCAACTACAAGTGGCATATTGAGCGGTGTGTCATGGAGGTGCTTGATGCGTTAGAAACCCGTTTCTATGTCGGTAAACTTGACGGAGAGGTGATTACCAACATCATGACAGTCGAGTACGAAGGGGTCGGTATTTTAGGACACGTTTTCACGCTCCCGCAACAGCGGAGGAAGGGTGCGTGCAAAGGCGTGATGGCGTATCAGATGGAGGATTTCCGACAGCGGTCAGGTGGCGCGCTCTATCTCGGTACAGGCTACAATAGCCCTCCGTATTACATCTACCATAGTTTCGGATTTGAGAGTGTCTATCCAGAATCCGGTTTTATGAAGTATCAGGTGGGTGAAGACTTTGAGGAACGTTACTTCGCGCCTGCGCCTGCACACCCGAAGCCCGTGGAATGGCACGATTGGCCGAAAGTCACGGCGTTATCGGGCATTGTCGGATGGGACGCACTGCGGAGCCTTGCGTGGAATGTTTACGGTCCCACGAACCTTGAAGGCGGTTTTCTCAGTTTCAAACACGATTTGGAAACCGAAGATACCTACGCTGATGCGAAGTTACTAATTTCATCAGGTGGTGCGATCGTGGGATGGGCAACTGTCGGTCGCGATGCGCGCTGGCGACCCGTAACTGCGGTGTTGGATCTCTTCTTTCATCCGAATTTTGCGGACGCTGTTCCTGCGTTACTTTCAGCCGTAGCGTTTCCTGACGCAAAGGTTCAGTGTTATGTTGATAGTGGTGCTGAGAAGAAGGCGGCGGTTTTAGAAACCGCAGGCTTTACCTGCGAAGGTCGGTTCAAAGACCAATTCACAGCCGGCGGACAGCATTACGATGTTCTGGTGTTCGCACGGGCGTGATCAGCGTGTTAAGGTCACTACGTAAGTACCCCTCATCGTTTATTACACTTGCACATTTTAATTTGACAAATTTTTAACACTTGTGGTATGGTGAAGTTAGAATTCAAATTGTGCAACGCCCTTCCTCCGCAAACTTTATAGCGTGAACCTCTTGATAAGCGGAATAAATAATTATGGTAACGTATGAACAGTGGAATAAGGCAATCATCTCCTACTTCTTTGAAGATCACGATGATCCCGATCAGATTGTCTTTCTGCAAACAGATGCTAATACACTACTTGAAATTGCCATAAAATCTAATTTCAATGTGGCAGATGCTGATGAGGCTGTTGGTAGTTTGACAGAAGCTGTACGGGACAAAATGGTTCGTTACAATTCAGTTATCCTCTCAGCGGTAAATCCAACCAAATCGGAAAAAGAACCACCTCAAGTTGCTTTCCTTGCTCTTACTGTATTTGCCGCAAGTCGGATGAACTCTGAAGGCTCCATATATTTTACTGACTATTACACCCGTCTTAATGAAATGTTATTTGATGAATCAATTCAGAACGCCCCGCAAGGTTTTGACCGTTACCACTTTGAAGAATTATGGATTGATCTACAAAGATGGGTGAAATATGAATATGGTCTTGATCTTCATTTGACTAGGGGACCACGTAATGGATGGTGTGTTTGGTATCCGAAGTCGCAGTGCTTAATTACCAAGCACGATCAACGTGCTATCTATGTTTTTTTTAGACGTAATAAATTAACACCGGTTTCAGACTTATCGGACGATGATCTTGAAAGGCGACTTCGTTATTGGATGTTCTCACCAACTAGCCCCAGCAAAATAGGGCGTTATTTCTCCAATGAGGTTTACAAGAAGTCCATCCTCCGCCAAGTTATATCTCTCCTACGAAATTGGGATGGTGAAATTCCACCCAAGCTGCCTAGTCATGGAAGGCAGACAACTATTCGAATCGACGTTGAGTTTCGATTCAAAGGATTTGACAACACAGAAATACGCTATTGGTTTCGGAAGCGAGGAGGAGATGAAGTAGACTGTAAACCTAACCTGTTAGGAATTGAGCGTCTGCAGCTGTTATCTAATTCAGAAAAGTGGTTTCGACCTGATATTGACAACACAGGCAAATTTTGGAATTGGAGTTCGTTAGATCGTTTGCAATTGCAGACCGACAAAACCAATTCAGTAGTTTATACACTAAGTGTTTCCGATCTTTGGGTTTTCCGAGAAGACTCTGAACGTGACGGTTGGCTCTCCCAAGAACGTATGCAACTGTATGAAGATCACTTAATAGTATTCCGAAAACGTTTGGCTGGCCAAGTCATGAATTGTTTAAGACAGACTTGTGAACAGGATGTTGAAACCCCAAATCCTATCTATGTCGATAGTAAAGAAAGTGATTGGTTCTATTTACCGGTCAAACCCACCAAATGCTTATCCTTTGACAAGCATCTAGTGTGGAAGCTTTCTGTTGTTTATAGTAAGCAAATTCGTTTTATCGGTGGTTTATCGGTTAAAGACCAGAATGGACACAGAGCTTACCTTGATATCTGGCTTCCTTCCGTTTTCGTGCCAGATATGGAAAATTCTGTGGATTTGCCCTTGCAGGTTGACGATCAGTTATTCCTAGTTGGGGCGGATCGACTCGTGAGGTTGCAAAACAAACTTGGCATTGGCATTCATCAACTTTCCTACGGGAAAAAAACACGTGAATTGAGAGTCATTGCTCCAGATCGTTCGTTGAAGCATGAAAAGAAAACTCTTACATCAGCACTATCTGAAGATCAGAAAACTATACCCTCTTATTCTAAAAAAAGAATTGCTGATATTAGGGAGAAACCTGGATTGTGGTTGACAGGTACGAAGTTTTTGGGGATGGACATCCCTAAAGTAACATGGGACGATGTTCAAACCGAACCGTTGATCCCAACAGATGGCATCCCAAAATCTCCGGCGGACCTCATTTCGTCAGTCGTGAAGGTGGCAATAGCACTCAAACAAAGAGGCATGCCAGTACCAGATTGGTTTGACAGTACACTTGAACACCTCAACCAGAATATAGGGATCCGAATTCTTGTTGAAAAGAAATTGCGGGGCTACAGCGAAACCGCTTTGTCGTATGTTGATCTCTGCAAGCGGATAAAAGGGTAAGAATTCATGCAAGCAAAACCGTATCCAGAAGCGAAACGAAGAATTTTAATGGAGCGAAGTGCAACAGATCTTATAGCGTTCCTAGGAGAGGTAACAGATCAAACTGGAAAACGGTTTATACGACAGGACTTGCTTGAAAACAAGGTGTCAGGATTTAGACGCGGACGTGCCCCGTTAACTATAACGGTTCCAAAGTTTATTGCGAAATTGAAAAATGAACAAGAACTCACGAATCATGATTCTGCCATATGGAATTCGTTTGTAAGTGTCTGGATGTATTGGGTTAAATCCCGCCCAGAATTGGAAGATATCTTAACTACCTTTGACAACGGAATGGATTTTGATGAAAATCATAAGTGCCTCATCCCCCCGAATAGCGAACTTGATGTGCAGTGTTTTAAAACTTTATTGGAAGCAAATCACAACCACATAACTGATCAGGAGACAATTCGCCGTTTTTACGAGTACGGTTACTTCAACAAAGATGAACAAATCGAGGCTATAATTGATAGGACCCTTCCTCGCGACGAAATTGAACGACGGCAACGACTGGAGCAACTTGTCCATAAGATTAATAAATTAGCACAAACCGTTGATAAATTATCTCAAAATATCAAAAATCTTAAGTCGACAGTTTCTACTATGAAATCTGCTAATGAATTGGAACGGAAATTTACTCAACAAATAGCAGAGATGCACAGACCTTTTGAGACACAACTTCAGCAATTTGAACAAGAAATCATAGATGTGCATAAAGTGCTTGAAACACGGCCATCCAATACAGAATCGAATTCTATCCAAATGGTCGGATTGTTGAAGCAGATTAATTCGCTTAATTCACGACTCTCGGGAATTGAGGAATCGGTTAATTCGTTTGAAAATAAACTCCCTCGAACTGAATTTGCTACTAAAATGGAACAGAAAATATCCCAGCTCGACCAGCAAATACCAAAGGAAATTCAATCCTTTGAGGCTCGGTTGGATGTGGCTTTAAACAAAGCAATCACCATAATCAAAACGGAGGCTGAAGAACAACATCAAACAACTGATGCACCGCGAATCGCCCATGAAGCTATCCGTATTGGAAATCGTTATGGTGCCCATTTGCGGGATAAAACTGAACGTTACTCAGATGAAACTGATTATCTTTCCAATTTTAGTTATGGTCTGAGAAAGTTTGGTGTGACAGATTCTGAAGAAACGGCAACAGCTATTCATGTCGCGATGAAAGCCTTTCCTGCCCTTGAGATTACCGACGATCGGATACTGAAAGTCTGGCGCATGTTATGCGGCGAGCATTTGTACTTCACAACAATTCGTGTAGAAATGGGTTGGCTCGGATTGCAAGATTGGTTTCCAGGTTTTTTTGCCGAAGAGTGCCTTAAAGAAAGGTTAGAACGGGTTGACCTTGAGATTTCAATTAAGAGGATGCTTGAGCTTGGCGATATGCCTTGGATAATCTATTTGATTAATTGTGACAGATCGTTTCCGGAGAGTTACCTTCCGCACTTTTTGGATTGGGTTAGTAGGCTTTGTAAAGATGGTATCAGAGTATTCCTTATCCGTTGTTCGGGGACAAATCGTTGTGAGACAAATGAGGATTTTTATGAGCGAGTAGCACGTCTGCCTAACCCCCAGGATAGAGAACCGATTGAGGCAAAAAACTTAAGACCTTCAGACATCGTTACGTTATCTGAATGGAAATTTTGGTGTCGGTCAGATCAGAACTCTAACTCTCAATATGAAATACACTCTGATTTTTTGGAAGATATCAGATCAGTTGTTGAAAACAAAGGCGTGCAAATTCCAATGGAACTTCTCCGGGAAATCCAACATTATGTACGGCTCTCACATGACTTACTGGCATCAAAACGCGCCCTTGATTGGGCATTAAAATTGCGTCTCGTGCCATGGATTGAAAATCAACCTAAAGTGGTAGATAGTGTTTTAAGTATGCTGGATCGGGACGATAATGAATTACAGCATTTCCATGAAGGATTGCAACAAGCCCTCGAGAAAGCAAATGAATCAAACTGAAATCAACGTCTATGATAAACTCCTATATTATCTATCGCACGCAGGTGAGTTACGTTGGGAAAAATTCAAAGATGCAACAAGTAGGTTAACAGATAATCAACAACATTTTAATCCGTCCACCTACCTTCAGTCTCTTGGTCGGTTGGGACATCTTGATTATGACCCTATGGAGTTAACTCGCGTTGTAATTGCTCCTGCTGCTCTGATTGATACAGCAGTGGAAAATCGATATGTCCTTGTTGGGAGTCGAACACCAGCCTTTCTTGAGGAAATCAAAAATTACGTTGCAGATACAGGAGGAAAATGGCATACAAAATTTAATAAATATGCTCCAACAACTATCGTTTTGAGCGACTTGACGGATGCTTCTCTTACCAAAATTGGGAACTTAGGTATTCACATTAGCCT
Organism: Candidatus Poribacteria bacterium; assembly: GCA_026713385.1. Classification (GTDB taxonomy): domain Bacteria; phylum Poribacteria; class WGA-4E; order WGA-4E; family WGA-3G; genus WGA-3G. The sequence continues at coordinate 7,824 of JAPOOP010000439.1, forward strand.
CGCATTCTCGGCGAAATTGTCAGAACTCTTGCCAAAACCAAAACATACGGATTTTCCTAGGCAAACAGAAATGCCATTTCCAGACTCAGTAAAAAAGTTTAATCTCAAGACTTTAGAATACGAATCGGATAACCAACAGCATGGTAATGGACTCTACGAAATTCCACCACAATATGGTCGCAGTGTTTATATATTAAGGTCTGGTTCTGACCAACGAAAAGTGCCACGTGATTGGGGTGTTTGGCTTACATTTTCTGCCGTTGGTAGAACGACTGGATTGGTTTCTTATGTAGAAAAAACTCGAACATGGTGTGTGGGCTTTCAATTGCAGGTCCCGTTAATTATAGATCGGTGTGCTACGCTCTGCTCAGGTTTTCCACCAGAACTAAAGAGCAATTCCTATCACTATTCGGATGTGCCAATAGGTGTTGCATACCAATTAACCAAATCGCTTCATCAAAAATGGGAGGTTATTTGATGTCAGATCCTTTTGAAACCTATGAACTTCTTTGTGATTCTTACATCCGTTACATACAAACAATAATGGGCTTCAATAGTGAGAAATTAGAGGAAGAAAGGGATAAATTATTACGCGAAAAAGGCTTGCTTTTCCAAGAACCCCGCTTTGAACCGATTTTTCCTTATTCTTCCTCAGGCAAAAGCTTGTCTCAGTTATGCATGGATTTAAAGTTACCCGCTGCCCTTGGAGAATTTCTGGCAGCAGGCGGGAACGAGGGGCTTGCACCAATAGATCGAACACTCTATAAACACCAAGCAGAAGCAATTAAAGCATCTGTTATTGATGGTGAGGATGTTGTTGTTACAACTGGCACCGGTTCTGGAAAAACAGAATGCTTTTTGCTGCCAATCTTCAGTTATCTTATCAAGGAGTCCCAAAACTGGAGTGTTTACGGGGAAAGAAATCCAGAGCATCCGTGGTGGCAAACCCAACAGAAGCGTGTTCCACAGCGTGAGGGTGAAAACCGGCCTGCTGCCATCCGAGCGTTAATTTTGTATCCACTCAATGCACTTGTTGAAGACCAACTCATGCGGCTCAGGCGCGCTTGTGACAGTCCAGAGGCACATCAATGGCTCACAGACCACAGAGGTGATAACCGGTTCTACTTCGGTCGCTATACCGGTTTGACACCAGTACCCGGTCAAGAAAAAAGCGAAAAAAATACAAATATCCGAAGACTCCGAGACCAACTTGAGAAGTTACAGAAACAAGCCGAAAAAGCTAAGGAAAACGAGGAAACGCGTTATTTCTTTTCTTCCACGGATCCTGACGCGTCTGAGATGTGGTCTCGTTGGGACATGCAAGACCACCCACCTGATATCTTAATCACGAACTATTCAATGCTGAATATTATGCTCACCCGCGATTTAGAACAACCAATCTTTGAAAAAACTAACGAGTGGTTGGAGAAAGAGAATAGCGTTTTCCATCTCGTTGTTGATGAACTGCACTCCTACCGTGGCACAGCCGGTTCAGAAGTTGCGTATCTGCTTCGGACACTGTTTAACCGTCTCAACCTTGACCCCAATTCGCCGAAACTACGGATCATTGCGTCAAGTGCATCCCTTGAAGGAGATGAAGGTCGCGAGTACCTTCGTCAATTTTTTGCACGAGGGAAAGATTTCAAAATTATTGGTTCACCCCCGCATCCCGATAAAAGTGCTGAGCTTGAGGAGTGTCTCAAACACTCAAAACATTTTGAAACATTTAATACCGATGAAGATCCTACTCGGTTGGACCAGATTCCGAAGGATACCATCAAATCTGCCGTCGCACAGCTCTGCAACTGCAACGGTAAGTTGCACGCCTCGACGATTGAAGATATGCGCAAAGTAGCAAACAAAGCAGCTTCAACACTAATTTCCGATGATGTGATTCGTGGACTAATTCGCTACTTGATCCGACAGAAGGAGGCCCGGAATACAGGAAGAGCTCTGTTGCCGCTCCGCGTGCATTATTTTTTTAAAAACTTTGAAGGATTATGGGCATGTAGCAATTCAAATTGCCAAGGCGGAAATGATGAAACTTCCATCGGAAAACTGTTTGCTAATCGGCGCGTTTTGTGTCATGAATGCGGATCAAGAGTCCTTGAATTGTTAACTTGCGAAACGTGCGGAGATATCTTCCTCGGAGGCTACAAACAACAGATATCGGAAAATGCCCCAGGTTGGTACCTGAGTGGTGATTATCAAGATTTATCGGGTTTACCTGAAAAAGGGACTAGAGATCGGAACTATGAAACTTATGCTCTTTTCTGGCAGAGCGCAGAGACACCGGCGCAAGATAGCCCTTGGACGAAAAATGGTGTCAAAAGGCAATGGGCACCTGCACAGTTCTCAGCATCTGATGGAACGCTTATTCCAGATGCTTCGTCTAATTCTAACGGTTATTACTACAAAATTGACGATCCCGAGGGGTGGTGCTCAGAAATTCCCAAGTTTTGCCCTAATTGCGGTGATTTACGGGAATACAAAGCAGATAAAATTATCGTTAATCGCAAAGAACAAGCATATTCGCCGCTTCGAACTAGCAGAACTGGTTTGCAAAAAATTATTCAAATTTTCACTCAAACCTTGCAAACAACTATTAAAGAGCAATCAGATCGGAAGACAATCATCTTCTCTGATAGCCGGCAGGATGCAGCAAAATACGCCGTTGGAATTCAGTGGTCCCACTATCAGGACATGATTCGACTTATTGCTGTTGAAGCAATGGAGCAGCAAGCGGAAGACGAAGATTTAGCAATTGTTCGTAATCTTCAAAGCCCAAGGGCGGATTTTAATCGTGCGATGCGTCGCCTGCATGATAAATTTCCAAATCAAGAGCAGTTGCTTGAGTTAATTGAAGATGCTTTCTATGACAAAAAGCCTTTGACCTCTACTCAGGAAAATCAGCTTACTGTGCTTGGGGACAACTATCCATTCACGGCTCTCGAGGATGCTGGCTTTAATGCCTTTATCAATCTCGGTATGAATCCCGGAGGCTATGGTAACAATGTAGACACCTCTTGGGAAAAAGGCAGAAACGATAAATGGATTGAGCATAAATGGGAAGAGATCTTCCAGTGGGATGAAGATACTGTATCAATACGTCCATCACAGCTGCTTGAAAACCATCAAATTCAACTTGTGGCAAATATTCGATCCGAATTGAAGAGAATGATTACCGAACAACTTTTGTTTGCACGTAGAGATATGGGGTTGGAGGGGCTTGGACTGGCTTGGTGTGAACCATACACTGATTTAGGCAAATGGCAGATTAAAGAATTTGATGTCTCTGAAATGATGGCTGCTGTAACCCGGATCCTTGGTGAACGGAGATATACGACGATTAACTATCCCTATGACGACCAAACAAATAATCCTGCGTTTCTTCGAGACTACATCAAGAAATCGGCTGAACAAATAGGACATTCTGCTAATGACCTTATCAGAGCAGTTGAGGAACAGCAAGAATTTTCAGATAGTTTTAAGGGCCGTTTTGTTCGTGTTGAAAATCTTATTCTTCGGCTTGCCCAAGGGGACACCATCTTTCGATGTTCTACCTGCCAGCGTAAGCATCTTTACAAGGCAGGTAGGATTTGCACAAACACAAAATGCCTGGGACAATTGGAGGAAATTGATAGGAATAAAGATGAATATGGAAAATATGGAGGGTACTACGCTAATCAAGTTGATTCAGATAGATCTGAGATTCAACCCCATCGTTTCCACTGTGAAGAATTGACTGCACAAACCGATTCGGAGGAACGTCCAACCCGACAACGATGGTTTCACGGAGTTACTCTTGACAATGAAAATCCGCTAACAGATGAAATTGACCTTCTTAGTGTGACAACAACGATGGAGGCAGGAGTCGATATAGGCGCACTTTCGATAGTTTTGTTGGGTAATGTCCCGCCCCAACGTTTCAACTATCAACAGCGTGTTGGGCGCGCTGGACGCCGCGGAGAACCTGTAGCATACTCTTTGACACTTTGTCGTCTTAGAACTCATGACGATCACTATTTCTCCTACACAGGCGAAATTACAAATACCCCAACACCCTCACCATATTTGGATCTACGGAGCACAGACATCATAAGGCGGGTGCTGGCGAAGGAAGTTTTATTCCACGCGTTTCCGAAGTCCGAGATAGAAACCTCAAACGAAAGAAACGTCCACGGTGAATTTGGAAAAGTCGCTGATTGGGCTACTAATCGGAAGAAATTATCTGAATGGATCGGAACGCAACAGGAACAGATTCAGCAAATCGTGCGTGTGCTTACCGCGCAAACGGAATTGGAAATTCATAACGGAACAGATGAACTGATAAACTGGGTTACCAATGAACTTGAGGCCGATATTAACAAGTGCCTTGAGAATCATGAACATAAAGACGATGATTTAAGCCAAGTTCTTGCGGAATCCGGCTTATTACCGATGTTTGGATTTCCAACAGGTGTGCGTTTGCTATACCATAAACCACCAGAAATATCTAATTGGCCTCCAACATCTGGGGTCGTTGACCGAGATATTGAACTTGCGATCAGTCAATTTGCTCCGGGTTCAGAAACTATCAAGGATAAAAAAATACATACCGCGATAGGTATTGTATCCTACAAACGTGAAGCAAACAGAATTGTAGCTGACAATGGTGTTGCCCATGAGAAATTGATAGGGTTCTGTGATAATTGCAAAGCAGTTTTTGAGAATGCATGTGAGGATGAAAATTATTGTAGAATTTGTGGATCTGAAACATATAAGCCAATTCAAGGGATTGAGCCAAAGGGTTTTTTGACTAATTTTAGATCTGATGACGCACATGAGTCCTTCAATTGGACCCCACGTTCAACGTACTCTCGCTTACCCTCAGATACGCTTCCAAACCTGAAACAGGAATGCAATTTCCGATGGGAAACAGCTGAAAAACTGAAATTGCTCTCAATTAATACGAATAATGATCGGTTGTTTACCCTGCAAAAGGAGCGGAATAGTGAAGTACTTGTATCTCCTCAAGTCTGCCATGAATTAAATGAAAAACGCGATTTAGGAGAAAAAAAATATGAAGCCGCCCTTTACGCTGCTAAGACCACAGACGTTTTGTTAATCCAGGTTAACGAGATTCCAGTCGGTATTCTCCAAAATCAAGGTGAAGAATACTGGCGAGCTGCACTTTACTCTTTCGGGTTCTTGTTCCGGCAGTTTGTGGCAAGTCAACTGGATGTATCCCCTGATGAGTTACGGATTGAAATTCGACCTATGCCTGTAGAAGAAGATGGAATTTACAAACAACAAGTTTTCATCGCCGATGCCTTAGCGAATGGAGCGGGATACTGCCGCTATTTAGGAGAACTGGATGCTAAAGGACAACTTCGGCTACTTACATTTCTTCATGACATGGTTAACCCTGAGAATGGTTTCGCAAAAGGATTGATTGCACATGGAGATGATTGCGATTCATCTTGTTACAACAAAGGTTGTATGCGTGATTACTCTAATATGCCCTATCATCCGTTTCTGGATTGGCGGTTAGGGCTTGATGTCGCACAACTTTGCCTACAGGAAAACTACCAGATGGATATTCAAAAAGACTATTGGTTACCGCTCGTAGACTTGGTTGAAAAGAACTTAAAAGAACTCCATCAAAGGCTCAAGCGCAAGGATTATGACAATGTGCCTGTTTTTGAGGACCAAACGCAGAAGAGGGCATTCATTTTGCATCATCCACTTGCCTCAACCGGAGATTGGGCAGGGGCACACATTGCTTCTGCAATTGTTGATCTTGAGGACGCGGGATTTAAAGTAGGATATATTAACATTTTTGATGCTATTCGTAGGGTGAGTGTCGTGATGAATGCCCTGAACGAAAAACAATAATATGAAACTTCAATCACTCCCAAAACTCCGGCCTATCACGAAACTGTCTCCTACAATGTTTGCTACCTTACAACAGTGTCCACTGCAAGCTGGACTTCGCCAAGTAAAAGCACAGCGGACGACCAGAAGTTCAACAGCTGCCCTGTTGGGCACCATCGTACATCGCGTTCTAGAAAAAGCAGGTTCAATAAATAAGGACAGCGCGGACTTAAGAACTCAAGCAGAAGCAATATGGGATAAGGCTGTAGAGCAAATGGAGGAAGATTTACAGACTTCGCCTCTTGATAAGTATTTACTACCGATTAGAAAGTGGAGGAAATTCTTCGTATTGCAACAGCGAACCCTTCGCCGATGTGAAGAAATCGCATCAAGTCAGGGTATATCTGAAACACAGGTAATTGCAAGTGAACGTAGATTCGATAGTGTCAGAAGTGGATTTACTGGTAAACCTGATCTTATCCTCCGGCGAGCAAATGGTCTCGTGATTATCGACTATAAGAGTGGTGAACTCCCCGATGATCCGCAAATCCGAGAAGAGAAAATTGAACCATGGCAACAGCAAATTTTGATTTACGCTTCAATGATCGAGGAGGAATTTGGAGAATGGCCTGTAGACGGTAAAATCAGATTGTTGAATAAAGAGGTGATCCCCATCGTAATTGATCCACGAGAAGTGAAGGACATAAGGCAGACGGCTCAGGAATTAAGAGAAGAATATAACACAAAAATTAAGGCAGGAGTAACGCATTCAGAATTGGCACAATATTCTGTTGATAATTGTAGATTCTGCGAATTTAAAGGAGCTTGCAACACATTCTGGAAAGAGAATCCGCAACCGATTCCAGAAACAGATGAGTACGGATGTTTGAGCGGTCAAGTCTTAAAAGTTACAACCGGTAAAGGTAGGAACAGTTCTATGGCGATTATATGTGAAAAATCGGATGGAAGTTCACAGGAATGGCAGATTTCAAATCTATCAACCGAGCAATTTGGAAATTTAGAAGAATTGAAGCAAGGAACTCTTGTTCGGTTGCTCAATTTTAAAATAGAATCTGATGAATCCTACCGAGCAAAACCGACTCAGACTTCTGTAATTTGGGAAGTTCCAGTGGGTTTGTGATATGATCACACAGGGTGTGTAAAGTTTTTAACACTAAATCCTCGGAAACACCAAAGTAGATGTCAACCGAATTTGAAGATACGATCCGCAATTAATGCCATGTGCTACATGGCACTCCGCTGGAGTGCAGTCATTTGAACATATTGTTTTCTATAGACATACCGCTCCGCTGGAGCGTAATCTGCGAAATCTGTATAATCTGTGTAAATCCGCGATTCAGACAATTTATTGCGTGAGTGCTGCCACGATGCGGGTTATCTGAGGATAATCATACCACATTCAGTGAGCAATATCAACCGAATTCGCGAGGCATAGGTGCTCACGCATTTTAACTTGACACGCCCTTAACCCTTGTGGTATCCTACTTTTAGGTTCACAAGGAAGCCTCCAGTCCGCGGGAAGGGTCCAACCTGCCTTGTTTCTTCCAAACAACTATAATCTTCTTTCTCTGCCTGTAAATGCGGACGACAGGTGTAACGAGAGGAGATTCTCATGCAATATAAACAACTTCCCCCCAATCCAAGCCTTGAACACCTTAAGTCCCAAGCGAAGCAACTGCTTAAGGCACATACAGAAGACTCTCTTGACGCGCGCCAGCGTATCCGCGCATCCTTTCCAAAACTCTCTGACGCCACAGATACAGAAATCCAAGATGCCGCATTCGGTTTGCAAGACGCTCAACTCGTCATTGCCCGTGAATACGGGTTTGCAAGTTGGGCGCGGTTAAAGGAAGAAGTGCTGCATCAAGAGCAAGTCGTAGAAGGAAAGTCAGCCAAAGACCTCTTGTTCCAAATACTCCGGACTCCTGATCTCACGCAAGCCGATATTCAACGCGTAGAAGACCTACTAACTGCTGAACCGTCGCTTGTCTCTGTGAAAGATGCGGAGGAACGAACCCCTATCGAAGCACTCGCCGCGAGAGGATTGATCAATTTTGGTAAAGAGAAATGGTATAGACCGATACGGCAACTCTATGACCTCTTCAGGGAACACGGAGCGGCAACGAATGTCGTTGCGGCGGTTCTCATGGATGACCGTGAACATGTTAAAACATCTATCCGTAACAATCCAGTGGTGCTCAAACAACGTTTTGACAGATCGAGGGAATGGAGAGGCATAAGCCTGCTCGCAATTGCCGCAGGGTGTGATCGGATAGAGATCGCCAAAATCCTGATTGAAGTGAATCCGTCGTTGGTGACGGCAGGACAGGCTGAAGGTAAAGCCCCTATGGATTTACTCGTGAAACCGTGGCATCACTCCGCCTTTGAAGCCGAACCGCGGAAACCTTTTTACGACCTACTGATTGAAAAAGGTGCGGTGCCAGATTTAGCTGCCGCACTCATAATGGATGATGAAGCAAGGTCATAGAATACATCTGGAGCGACCCTCAGCTATTTGAGAAGCAGTTTGTCTGTGGCAATCAGATGCTATTTCGTCCTATTGAAATTGCGGCGGCTTATGGACGCGACTTCATCCTTGGCATTTTGTGTGAGTTTGCCACAGTGGAGCACGTGGACATTACGCAGGATTTGGCCTCTGCCCTGACGCAAACTTTTGCTTTGGACGTAACGGAACGACTGCTTGAAGCCACCAAGCCCTCGGCTCCAATTTTGACGAATGCCCTTGCATTTGCGTGTGAGGTGTATCAGCCTGAAAAGGTGTGTTTGCTGCTCAAATATGGTGCCGATCCGAGCGCGCCCTTTAAGGCGAAGTTTCGCTACGATGTCGTGCAGAATCTGAAACTGGATGACGATGGTGCTCATACCTGCGAGAGGTTTCCGCTTTTCTTACCAGGCACAAACACACTCGTGTCCGAAAATGTCTCTCACACCTACGAGATGTCTCCACTCCTCGTGGCGATAGGGACGTGGTATGGTATAAGAGAAGCGGGAGAAGCACTTGACGAGTGCTTGGAGGTCGTCAAAGCACTCCTTGATGCGGGGGCAGATGTGCATCGGAGTTACAGGGTGGATATGGACGATGAGATTTTGGAACTCACGCCGTTGGCGTATACACAGAAACTCGCGTCTCTGTTCCCAGATAAGCCTTTTGAAAGGATAATTGAGGTTCTCTCCGCAGGTAATGCAAATTAACGTTTACTTCCGCACGGCGATTTTTCCCACCTTTTGTTTGCGGACATCCCCTTTGCGGGCGGTAAATTTGTAGAGATAGACCCCGTTCGCAAGCGGTTCGCCATCGGCATCGTAGCCGTCATAGTGGAATTCGTTGAATGAGACGGACGCATCGAGTGTGTCAATGGCGAGGATACGGCGACCGGTAATCGTATAGATTTTCAGGCTGACCTCGTCCGCACTTTCTGTCAGGTAGTAAGCGAAATGGGTGCCGCTTCCCGGCACAAATGGATTCGGGAAGTTGGCAATATTTTTGATTTCAAATTCCCCAGCGACAGTCGCAGTGCGATCTGTGTCTGAGATATTGCCGTTTGCGTCCTGTGCCTGTAACCGGATGCGGTATTCGCCCGGTTCAAGAACGGGCGTGTAGGTGATCAGGAGCAGGTTGTTGTTTGTCGGCGATGCCGCAATCACATATTCGTCTTGTGGCACGTTTTCGCCGTTTTTAGTGAGGATTATATTCTCCGGACGTGAATCGATCCCGTTCGCGTCCTCCATCTGCACCGAGATGGTTGGTGTATCAGAGATATAATCGCCATCGACAAAACCTTGATGGTCAAAGGTTAACGCAAGTGCGGGGGGGATCGTGTCACTGTGTGAGAGCAGCGCAAATGTCCCCGGCAGTTTGACCTCCGCTGAGATAGTGTCTCCACTCGTTATTTCCTCGCCGACCCGAATCCAATTTCCGTTATCAATGTCACGCTGATAGATATGGGCATCTTTTCGGGAATCGGAGTTCCCTTCTACCTTTTGGAAAGAAGCGGTCACTGTAAGTGTAGGATGGGTATGCAACGCCGATTCCTCCAAGTCGAATTGATAGGCGAGTGCGGATGTTGAGAGTGCCGCCGTAATATCGGGTTGATTTGTAATGGCAAGAGCTTCTTCGGCATACGTCAGAACGGTACTCGTTTGCACACTGCCGGACGGAACGGTAATACGAAAAATACCATCTGGACTCTGAATCGGTTGATTGAGCGTTTCGGGTGTAAGGATAATACGGTTGCCTGAAAACCGCCGCGATGTCCAGTTATTTCTTTCCCGTTCTTCAATGATGCTTCCCTGTGGGTGTTCGGCGGATGGTGGATCTACGTAGACCGTAACGAAATATTCACCGGGGGGTGGTTGCCAAGGAACACTTACGACAACTTGGCTGCCCGGTAGAATTTCGGGAAGTATTTGGAGATTCCCAATTGGAGTAGCGTTCTGGAGCTCAGTAAGCACGTCCGCAATGCTGACGTTTGTATTCGGGATATCGGTGTTCCCACTCAACGCTTTTACAAAGAACTGAACGGGAACATTTCGCACTGTTTGGACCTCTCGGTTTCGAACTTGTACTGAGAGCGTAAATGGCGGTGTGGTGTCCCATGTAAGGGTTTGATCCAAAACGACGAGGTCAATGTCAATTTCATCATATCCTACATCGAAAGTGACTAACTCTGTTTGAAATGTTCGTCCACTTTTAACTTTGATCTCCGCGTAATAATCGATAATTTCTCCGTAGGGATAGCCCGGAATAGGTCGCTGACTTCTGTAGGTGGAACCAGCATGCGGCACGACAGGAATCGTGAAAAATTCGTGACCATCCAAACTCCAAAACAGCGTCATTTCGTCAATAGCATTTTCGTCCAGGACTTCTACGTAAAGGTGCATCGGTTGGTTCGGTGCAACAGGAAAGGGAACAAGGCGTACACTGTTGACATATCGGGATAAGATATTGTAGGTTGCATGCCCTAAAGCCTCTTCATCTGCATTCCATGCGTAAACCTGGACAGCACCGACATCAAAATCAGGAGCGGCGGGGACTCGTATTTCTGTGTTGACCTGTCCATTGACGATGGGAACAATTTCCGGTTTCAGTTTTATGTCTTTTGAAATTGCGGCTTCGGTTGTCGGAACAACGGTAATTTCGGCATCTCCGCTGAAATTCCGGTCGGATAGCGTTCCAGAAACCGAGAGAAAGGTATCTCCTTGAGAAGCATTTCGTCCTTGCTCGGCACTGATGTCGGCTGTGACTTGTATTGTGTTACTCGGTATTTTCAAGTTTGTCGCTGGATCTCCGAAAAGGGTGAAGACTTCAGCGAGATCAAGAAATCTGGGTGTATTGATGAGGAACTGGGTTTTCGCCTGTGCAAGGATAGCACCGAAACTGCGGATCTGCTTGTTGAAGATGACGTCAAAAATTTCGGCGTTCAGGTAGTAGTCGCCATCTAACAGTCCAATACTGGTTGCGGCGATGACGGCGATGGCACCACCGTTTTCCGAGCGCAGGAGTTCTTCAACGAGACTGTTTTTATTCCCTTCAAACGCCCCTGTGTAGCAGGTCATACTGATAACGAAGGGGAGTTGTGAAATATTGGTTAAATTCTGTTCGGGATCTGCAAAGTCAAGCATCCGACTGGAGGCCCATATACCGCCACCACCGTGTCCGATATAGTTGACGATGCTGGCTCCGTCATTAAAGCCGTCGATAACTCGTCTACCGATAGGGGTAAGGGGACTGTCTGCAGTCAAAATCGGATTGTCCGTATGGGATGCGTAGATACGTTGGGTTTCGTATTTGGCATTCAGTTGATTGTGGGTGATAAGCTGACTGGTTTGCCAGTGGAATCTGAGATCTGAACCTGCCAGCATGAGGAGTCGCTTATGCCAAGAACCGGTTGGCGAAGAGGTTTCATAGTTGATGACACGTTCGATGAATATGCGTACATCGACGCGATTATTGGCTGGCATTCTACCGATGAGCATGTCTGGAAAACTATCTTCGCCTCGAAATGTAACGAATTGATGGTCGGACGCACTGGATCCGTAGCCTGGGATTTGCACCTGCATTGTCGGGACGAAATTAGGTTCATTTTTGATGTCGATATTTGTATCGCCTATGAGAAAGACATAGGTCGGAGCAGGCGGTTGCCAATTGTGATAAGCATAATTGAGGAATTCGCGGATAGCCTCAGGATTGAGCAGACCGTAGTTAAATTCATCGTAGATGTTTTGGACATCGACGACTTTCGTGCGCAATCCTTGTTGGGCGCGATAGTCGGCAAGAGGCTGAACGTCCTGAATAAAGTGGTTATGTGTAATGATGATGTAGTCTGCCGCGTTGTGGGTGCTACGCAGATCGGATGGTGCGTCTACCGAGATTTTCGGTTTTCGGAATTGGTTACGGGTAAGTGCGATGTATTGGATGGTAGGATCGTTCGCATCCTTAGGACGAATTTGGGTCGAGCGGAAGATGACCCTGTAAGTTCCAGGGATATCTTCGTCGACAAGTGGGGATAAGCCTACGTAACGCGTGCCGTCGATGCCATAAACCTCGATGTTTGGTGTGGTGAAATTTATTAATTCGACCTTGAAGTTTGAGTTCACAGCACCTGTTTCGTCCCGGAACGGAGTAATTGCAAAGGGTAGCGTATCCGCTTCAGCTTTAAAATCTCGCCAGTAGTCGATTTGGAGCCAATTGAACAGAATGATATCGATAGGGGCTTCAGGGTGACCGGGGTTTGTAATCCGAATCGCGTTCTTTCCTTGATTGAGAAAGGACTGGGGGATTTCCTGATTCTGGATTTGGTATTCGGTTTCGCCAGTCCAACGGGCTTCTCCAAATTCGATTTTATCGTTTAGCCAAACAGTGCATAGGTGCGGTGTGTTGGTTCTACCGTGGAGACTGACTCGGACTGTTGTAGGTAGAGCAGTGTCTGAAACGCTCGGAAGATTGAAGTTGAATGTTTTCAATGCGGGAGCACTTAATTGTGACCAGAACCAGCTGTCATCTGGGAGCGGTGGCAGTTCCGTCAAGCGGAACTGACGCTGTAGCAATCCTTGACTAAATTCTGTATATGTCTGGCTTGCTGTAAGGTTGACATTACGGAAGCGTCTGAACTGTTGGTCTTTCTCGATATGTGCGCGTGTGAGGAAACGCTGGTAAGATTGCGTGTGACTTGTATTTGGGAGCGGCGTTTTCGTTCCCATCCGGATCCCGGGTCCCGCGCCCCAGGAGAGCCAATAGATATTCTCATCGGAGTTGGGGTCGATATAACTGGTCTTTCCATGCTGCCGTTCGCCATAGAAAATGATTTCGTCTGTTAGGTCGAATCTTTTGTCGGCTTCACCACGGACAAAAATTGGTATCTGTTTTCCTTTATTTGATAGCGTCAATGTCGCTGGTGCTATCGCTTCTAAATTGGCACCGGCAGTTGCGAGGTCCTGCGCTGTAATACTGTACATGCCGGATTCAGTGATGCTGATTCTATAACGCGGTCCTGTGAACGGAATGCTTGGTGCTGCAGGTGCTCGCTCTTTTAAAAATGAAGTGGGCGGAGAACGCCATTGAATCGCGCTCTGTGGGTTAACAAGCATATCAGCGAAAATTGCGTCAAATGCGTCAGATTCGGTATGTAAACCACTGGGTATAGTGGATAAGACAGTAGACTGTGCTGGCATCTGTAGGGATGGGGTTACCTCGCCTGTACGGAAGCGTACCTCTACCACGAGTCGGTGATAGAGTCTCACTTCACGGCGGGCAGGATTGTACTGGACAGGATTCAGTTGAATCGGGAGGACGCGGTTCTCTCGGATCCAACCGACTTTCCCGATTTCTGCGAGACGTTCTGGGAAAAATCGATCTCTTTGTTCGCTTGAGGTGTGCGGAGTTGTTTCTATCTTATGTGTGCTAAAATCCGTATCAATCACCCGCAATTGGAAATTTACGTCGGGTGGGACACTCATGAGCGTGGATTGCATCGGAAGGTGCGGCATGCCGAATTCGGTAATGAAATTACATCCTGGGAAAGATATAGATTGGCTCTCGGCTTTTGGCTCTCGGCTTTCGGCAAAGAGGTCTGCGTTTAACAAAGTGTCCTTGCTGACTGCCGACTGCTGACGGTTTCCGACTGCCATTCCGCTGTCATCTAACAGGAAATCGGATTTAGGGATGACGAGTTGGATCGTTACACCTTGCAAGGTACTACTGACTAATTCAATTTCTCTTTGGGTTTTCGCGCTGTTCCTTGTTGAAGCACGGGTGCTTTGGTTTCTTAAGGGAGTCGGTGCGGCTTCTGCGACTCTGTGAGGATGAATCGGACTCACGAGAGGCAGAGGACCCGTTTGTAAATAAAAGAAAAGCGTTATGAATAGTATGAGTAACCGTACGGGCGAGATCGCGCGTGTCTTTGAGGGACGAGTTCGCATGAAAGAATTAACTCCGAGGTGTTAAATTTGCCAAACCGATAAATCGTAATTTGTAAAGTATCCGTGGTTGGGTAGCCCCAATTTGTAGTATTTGTTGTCCGGTGTTTCGTTTTTCTTTAAATAATATGAGGAATATGGAGAACCGAGAGGTAAATGACCTTGACTTTGGACACATGGGATTGTTTATTCGGCGCGCTTGGCAAGCGAGATGTTTTTGCTTTGGCTCTTGATAGGGCACTTCTTTTTTTCTGGATCTCGCCAGCGGCGCGCCTACTGGTAGATGTGCGATTGGAGATCGCACTCACTTGTTCTCTGCGAGGTGATAGACCTCAATTTCTCGGATTTGGGCGATTGCGGGTTGCATGACGCGATAGTGCGGATAGTATTGACCTACGAGGGTCGTGCGTCGGTCGACGATTTTGTCGCCCGGTTCTGCTATCACTTTATTCACAATGACATCATCAACAGTTCGGGTGACGGCAATGCGAATCATCTTCGTCTGAAAGTTCAATCTATCAAAGGTAAACTGGGCTTGTGCGAGTTCGTCGCCGATATTGCGTCGCTGGATGATTGTATCAAAAGTTTCCCATTCGCCGGTTTCAGGGTTCAGGTAATCCATCTCAAACCGAAATAGGTTGCCATTGTAAATGATGATTTTTCGGACGGGGTGGACCTCAGCGAATCTGATAATGAAGTTCCGGTCATTCTGCGCTGGGAGTGTTGCCAGCGTTTCGATATTTCCATCATTCATGCCGGGATGGTTTGCTTCGGTGCCGTAGGCGGCACTCGCTATATTTGCGCTGTACTGTGTGGATAATATTTGCGCAACTCTACACGCATTGAGGTGTAAACAGATTGCGATGAGGCAGCAGGTAATTAAAGTCATACGTCTCATTTTGGTTCCTCCTGAAGGGTTATATCGACCCGATCAACAATCCCCATGACGAGTTCTCGGATCGGTGCGTCTTCAATGCCGAATACCTCTTGGGCTACACCGGGACCCGCACCGACTATCACCGTGTCCCCTTCGCCAGCACCGACATAGTCGATAGCGATTGTTGGCGTGCGAACGAGTTCGGATTTGACACTCAACGGTTGGATGAGCAGCAGTGTGCGGTTTTCGTATGCAGAATGTTTAACGATAGAAACGACTTTTCCGATTACTTTGGCGATGTACATTTTTTTATGACTCCGTTTCAGAGGTGCTTGGTGTGTCAAGCAACGAAATAGAATCAACGATGCCAACGATGGCAACATCGACCGGCATCCGCTTACCGGGGATGACACTTACGGCATCGCCACCCGTAACAAAGTAGACCGTTTCGCCAACACCTGCGTCGTGTAGCGTATCTACAGCGACGAGTGGTTCGGAAATGGGGTTGCGTTTCTCGTCTAAGGGTTGTACAATGAGGAGACGTGTGCCTTCTAAACTCGGGTCTTTTCGAGTTGCAACGATGGTTCCAATTACTTTTCCTAAATCCATATTTTAATTTTACCTTGCGGATTTTTAATTTTACCTTGCGGTTCGGTCAGGTAGGTTTCAGGTTTGAAGTTCCTTTACGTATATCTAGGGGAAACACCCAAGCAAAAACACCTCCAAATGTAAAGCATTCTCGCTGCGAAGCAAAATTATGCCATTTAAGGAGAACCTAATTTCATTACGGACTACGGTTAACCTAAGTTGCCACTAATCTTCAAACGAAAATTAGCTTAAGACGTATATTTTTCTCATGAAAAGAACACACCTATATCTTCCCAGAAACGAGATTGTACTCAACAAGTTTAGTATGAAGCGTGTTCCGGTTAATACCGAGGATGTCTGACGCTTTACTCCGATTTCCTTTGGTGTGCTCCAGCACGATTTTAAAGAGCGGTTTCTCGAAGATCGCTCGGATTTCAGCGTAAAGCTCGTCTGGCGATGTTTCGGATTCCATATAGTGTTGAACGTGCGTTTGAAGCAGATTATAAATTTGTAGGTCAAGATTTCCCTGTTCACTGGCAGGGGTCGGTTTTTCGAGTATCGGATCGAAATGCTCAGGCAATAACATTTGTCCTGAACACATCACGAGTGCTCGCTTGATCGCATTTTCTAATTCGCGCACGTTCCCGGGCCATTCATGAGCGATGAGGAGTTTCGCAACTTCCACAGTGATGCCGATATTGGGAAGTTGGTATTCTTCGACGAACCGTTGTGTGAACAGATCTGTGAGTTCCGGTATGTCCTCTTTGCGTTCTCGGAGCGGTGGCAGGGAAATGGGGATGACGTTGAGACGATAGTAGAGGTCCTCCCTGAAGGCTTTCTGCTCAATTGCGGTTTCAAGCCGTCGGTTAGTTGCGGCGATGATTCTGACATCAACAGCATGGGTCTCGGTTCCGCCCATCGGTTCAACCTCTCGTTCTTGGAGGACACGCAACAATTTCATCTGAACTTCAATCGGCAATTCACCGATTTCATCGAGGAAGATAGTGCCACTGTCTGCCTGTTGGAATTTACCCTTCCTTGCGGTGTGTGCGTCGGTATACGCACCTCTGACGTGTCCAAAAAGCGCGCTTTCAATAAGGCTCGAAGGCATGGCACCGCAATCGACGACGACGAACGGGTTGTGGGCTCGATGGCTGTTTTGATGGATTAATTGGGCGACAAGTTCTTTACCGGTTCCGCTTTCACCTAAAACGAGGACGGTTTCGTCACTGACAGCGGCGCGTCCAATTTTATGATAGACCTGCTGCATCGCCGAACTCTGACCGACCATTCTCCCCTGTCCGTCAACATCAATGGAGGTTGTGGAGGTCTTGACGTTTTTCGTTTGGGTGCTGGCGTCCGCAGCGCGCGACACAAGGTCGAGCAATTGCCGCTGATCGATCGGTTTTGTGAGGTATCCGTAGGCACGTTGCTTTGCCGCGTCAATGGCAGTCTGTGTGGTTCCGTGTGCGGTGATTATAATAATCGAGGCGGTGTTATTGTAACCCTGAATGTCTTCGATGAGTTCAATTCCGTTGGCATCCCCTAACCAAATGTCGAGCAGAATGACATCAACGTTTGTTTCCTTGATACAAGCAAGCGTCTCCGCGCCATTTCGGGCTTTGCGTATCTCATAGCCTGCCTTCTGAAGCGTCGCGGCGAGTATCTGTCGGAGGCTGTCGTCATCATCAGCGATCAGCACAAGATTTGACATATTTTAATTTTTCCTTGCGGTTCGATAAGGCGTTTTGATACTTTCACGTGCTCTCCGTTGAGCCGTCCCGGCGCGTTGCTTGGGACTACAATATTTGGCACTTTCCTTGCGATTCGCTATATTTTAATTTTTCCTTGCGGTTCGGTAAGGCGTTTTGATGCTTTCACGTGCCTCTCCGTTGCACTGTCCCGCGTGTTGCTTGGGACTACAATATTTGGCACTTTCCTTGCGATTCGCTATATTTTAATTTTTCCTTGCGGTTCGGTAAGGTGTTTTGATACTTTCACGTGCTCTCCGTTGCGCCGTCCCGGCGCATTGCTTGGAACTACAATATTTGGAACTTTCCTTACGGCTCGCTACGATTCCTCTCTAATGCACGGGGAGGGACATAACAAACGCTGTACCGACTTCGAGGTTCGCATCGACTTCAATACTACCTCGGTGTTCGGCGAGAATTTTTTGGCTGATGTAAAGTCCTAATCCTGTCCCTTTTTGTTTAGTGGTATAGAACGGATCGAACAACATCGGTATATCTTCAGATGAAATACCGGGTCCGTCATCTTGAACTCGTACATGCACAATTCCGATTTCTGAGACGTACTCTGTCTGAATTGTCAAAGTTCCGTCTGTGTCCATTGCTTCTATGGCATTGTAAAATAGATTCAGAAGCACCTGTGTAATTCCGTCCTCATTTACATTGACCTCTGGACAGTCGCTGTATTGCGTGATGACTGTGGTCGCGTGAAGTTCCAACTCTGGTCGGCAGATAGCCAAGCTACTATCAAGAAGTTGATGGATATCGCTCCGTTTTGCGACTTCCATTGTGGGTTTACTGAACGCGAGTAATTGTTCAATGAATCGATTGAGTCTGTCCACCTCTTTTATAATAATCCCTGTGTATTCATTAATCTCATTTTGAGAGAGTTGGACGTTCTTGGAATCGGTTTGAACTTGCTCGGAAGTCCCGCGATCCCGATCATCGTGATGGCGTGCTTCCGCTGAACTGAAATCTACGTCGCTGTGTTGGAGCAGTTGTGTGCCGAGCCGGATGCTCCCTAAAGGGTTTCGGACCTCGTGTGCTATCGTTCTGACCAACCGACCGAGTGTCGCCATCCGTTCAGATTCGACGAGTGCGTCGATTGTTTGCTGAATTTTGACGCGTTGTGCGATAATGGAGGCGATAATTGTCAAGAGCCGCCGATCGTCCTCTGCAGAGAATTCATCTGAGGCTTTGTCTATCGTCAGTGTACCGATGACGTTTTCTTCCACGATAATCGGGATGCACCAGAAAGCGATCGCATCTTTGGATTCAACCCGTTCCGGCTCGAAGAGTTTGACGTAGCTGCGTGGGCTTCGGGTCTGCGGAACGCCTATTGCTTTGCCCGATGCGAGTACCTGCTTTTGGATGTCTTCCATCTGGTTGTCAGTCCCACGTTTCATTTCTGCTGGTGTAAGTCCTAAAACGGCTTCTGTGGAAGTGGTGACCTTCCCGTTTTCATAGAGATGCAAAGCCCCACGATAGATACCGAGTCGCTTGGATAGAATTTCAATGATACGTTGAAAGAGTCCCTCCAGATTGAGGTTGGTGTTCACGGATTGGCTCACCTCAAAAAGCGTAGAGATGTCCCTGACCTGTTTTTCTAAATTTGCGTTGACGCTGTTTATCTCCTCTATCTGTTCGACCCGACTCCGTCTCTGGATTTGGAAGTGGCGAATAATGCGGATAACGCCATAGACGACGAACGGATAGAGCAGTGCTATGATAATGCTTTCAGTATGATTTGCATAGCGGAAGACGTAAACCCAATTGGCTACGGTCGTAATGCCGAACAAAATGTTCTGCCCGCGCGGTTTCGTGTAGAGGACCGACAGAACAATCACTCCATAGTAGCAGTGGCTTATCGCCGGATAGTATTCCGATATCTGAAACAGATGCGTACTGACGTTAATGAGAAGCACAAAGAGTGCGAGAAAGAACGTTAGCATTTTTTTACGGCAATCAGCGGTCAGCAATCAGCAGTCAGAAAGAGAGGATAGATTCAGCAGAACACCTCTTTGCTGATGGCTATTCTTTTAGAAAGTTATTAAGCATCTTTAACCCGACGCGCCCGCTCTTTTCGAGGTGGAATTGTGTTGCAATGAGATTATCGTGGGCAATCGCGCTACAGAATTCAAGTCCGTACTTCGTCTTTCCGATCACGATGTCCTCTGTCTCTGGCTCGGGATAGTAGGAGTTGACGAAATAGAAGTGTGCGGGGTTTGGAACGCCTTCAAAGATTGCGTGCGGTTTTGTCTGATACACTTCGTTCCAGCCGATTTGTGGGACCTTTAGTGTTTCGGTTTGTGCTTCTGTATCAGGTGCCGGATATTTTTTTACATATCCGGGTAAGAGATTTAAGCATTCGGCATCCTCTTCCTCACTGCGTTCAAAGAGGATCTGGATACCGATACAGATACCGAGCATAGGTTTGCCGGTACGGAAAAAGTCTGCGAGGACCTGGTTCAATCCGCGTTTCTGTAACGTTTGCATCGTGGCTTTTGCGGCACCGACACCGGGGAAAATAATGCGCTCAGCGGCGAGTATCGTTTTTGGGGTGGATGTAATCTCGTTTTTATACCCGAGGTGCGTTAAGGCACGCGCAACACTCGTCAGGTTCCCTGCTTCGTAATCTATAATCGCAATCATATTTTTTATTATTTAAATTTGGGCACTGTTTCTCTATAGATAGGGTCACCCCTACGGGGCACAATGTCTATAGGGACTTTGTCAATCGTTTTGTAATTTGTCAATCGCTTTATAAAGGTTAGCTGTCTCGATTCCTGCGATAGCGGCTTCAGACCCTTTGTTTCCTGCCTTGATGCCGGCGCGTTCAAGTGCTTGCTCTATCGTATCTGTCGTGATGACACCGTAGATAACAGGAATGTTGGTGCTGGATGATATGTTGGCGATTCCCTTGGCACTTTCGGCGGCGACGTAATCGAAATGTGGGGTCGCCCCTCGGATAACTGCACCGAGGCAGAGGACAGCGTCATAGCGTTCGCTCTCTGCGAGACGTTTGGCAATTCCAGGGATTTCAAAGGCACCGGGAGTCCAGAAAACATCGACAGTGTCCACGTCGACGCCGTGCCGTTTTAGGGCATCGAGTGCACCGGCGAGGAGTTTTTCGGTAACGAAACTATTAAATCGGCTGACGACGATACCGAACGTGAGCCCTTCACCGAGGAGATGTCCATCATAAACGTTTGGCATTTTTAAATTTATTGCTCCTGGGCTGCGCTCCACTTCGTTTTGCGCAGGTTTTCGTTTAATTCGCGACTGGGTTTGGGATCTGTTCGCGATTTATAACTTGGTTATGTTTTCTTAATTTTCCTTGTCGTTCGTTACTGATGGTTCCCGATGGCTATTCCTCATGTAGGAGGAGGTGTCCGAGTTTGGAACGTTTTGTTTCTAAATATCGGCGGTTAAATGTATTCGGTTTGGTTTGCAACGGGACACGCTCAACGATTTCAAGCCCGTGTCCAGACAATCCTGTAACTTTTTTCGGGTTGTTTGTCATCAGTCGCATTTTTTGGACGCCTAAATCGGCTAATATTTGTGCACCGATGCCGTAGTCTCGCAAATCTGCGGGGAACCCCAGATGTTCATTCGCTTCGACGGTGTCTAATCCGTCGTTGTCTTGTAACTGATATGCCCTGAGTTTCCCCTTGAGTCCCATGCCTCTGCCCTCTTGTCGCATGTAGACGAGCGCGCCTCTGCCTTCTTTCTCAATGAGTTTCAGTGCGATTTCGAGTTGTTCACCGCAATCGCATCTGAGCGAGCCAAAGACATCGCCGGTGAGACATTGTGAGTGCACACGGACTAAGAGTGGTGTTGGATCGGTGAGATCACCTTTTGTGAGTGCAATATGCGTTTTATCTGCTTCAACGGTCTCACCCCCTGTATCGGTGCTTTCGTAGGCGAAAAGTTTGAACTCACCGTGTGCGGTTGGTATATCAGCGGTTGCGACGCGTCGGATTAGTGTCTCTGTCTCACGACGGTATGCGATGAGGTCGGCGATCGTGATAATTTTGAGTTGATGTTGCGCGGCGAACTCCATAAGTTCGGGGACGCGTGCCATGCTGCCGTCTTCGTTGAGTATCTCACAGAGGACCCCTGCGGGGTATAGTCCTGCCATTTGCGCTAAATCGACGGTGGCTTCGGTATGCCCGGCGCGCCGGAGGACACCCCCTGGTTTCGCTTCTAAAGGAAAGATGTGTCCAGGGCGGACGAAATCTGAAGGGACAGCGTTAGTATCAACGAATTTCTGGATGGTATAGGCGCGTTCTTGTGCGGAGATGCCGGTTGTTACCTCTTTCGCATCGATAGTGACTGTGAAGGCGGTCTGCATTTGTGCCGTGTTGGCTGCTACCATCGGGTGGAGCTCGAGTTCGGCAAGCCGTTCTGAACTGGTAGGTAGGCATATCAGCCCCCTGCCGTATTTCGCCATGAAATTTATCTGCTCTGCTGTTACCTTTTCAGCTGCCATGATGAGATCGCCTTCGTTTTCGCGATCGGGGTCATCAATGACGATTATCATTTCCCCGTTTTGGATTGCAGAGAGTGCTTCAGGAATGGTATTAAATGTATTTGACATTTTTTTAATGATACGCCAAGCGTTAAATAGCACCTTATGTGATTTAACGGTTTCCACTTGAGGTTCGCCTGCCGCCGTTGTTGGCAGGCTTATAGCACCTTAAAAGTGATATAAGAAAACGGACAAATGATACGCCAAGCGTTAAATAGCACCTTATGTGATTTAATGGTTATTGGTAACAAGAGGAAACCTTTGTTAAACGAAAACCTCTTAACAATGACTGAAAGCTGAAAGGGTTGCGTAGCAACCCGTGCTGAAAACCATTTAATCGATATAGCCGTGTTTCGCTAAAAAGTTCAAGTTAAGGGTTTCAGAAGAGGACTGTTTGCTCAACTCCGTCGTCTCTTCGCTATTTTTTAACAGCGTTTCGAGATAACGCGCGACGATGTCGACTTCGAGGTTAACCTTAGCACCGTTCCGTTTCGTTCCGAGGGTCGTAACGTCCTTTGTATGCGGTATCAGCGTGACTTCAAAGGCATCTGCGTGTACGTTTGATACAGTTAGACTGACACCGTCGATCGTGATGGATCCTTTGTAGGCGACATAGGGCTTGGTGGTGCGACTCATTGTAATCTGCATCACAGAGGCATCACCTTCATCTTTCCACGAGCGGATTGTCGCGACCGCATCAACGTGTCCGAGTACGAGATGTCCACCCAATCTATCGCTAAGCCGAAGTGAACGCTCTAAATTGACGTGATCTCCAACCTTCCGTTCACCCAAGGTTGTGCGGCGCAAGGTCTCAGCGGATGCATCCACAGTGAATGTTTCCGATGTAAGGAAACGGATCGTAAGACAGGCACCGTCAATGGCGATGCTGTCGCCGACTTTCGCATCACTGAGAACGTCATTCGCCTGAATCTCAAGAATCGCATCTTGCGGTTTAACCTGAATGCTTTTAATCGTTCCGAGTTCCTCGACGATCCCGGTGAACATGCTATAGATACCCCTCGATTAGAAAGTCGTGATCAGGGATAGGTGTGACGCTGACTCTGCGTAGGTTCGCTGCCTCGGTTAAACTGCGGATTCCTATACCACCAATCGGTCCAGGTGCATTCTGTCCACCAATGAGTTTAGGTGCGATGAAACACATAACCTTATCCACGATACCTGCGGCGAGGGCTGAGGCATTGATTTCGCTACCGCCTTCTATTAAGACGCTTGTTATCTCATGTTTGCCTAATATTTCCATCAAACTCTTAAAACAGACCTTACCGTGCGCGGCTGGAACGGTTATCACCGCTGCACCAGTCTTTTCGAGGACATCGACGTTTTCAGAGGGTGCCTCTGGTGTTACTGCCACGATAACGTCTGCGTCGCTTTCGGCGTTGAAAATGCGTGCATCCGTGTGCGTTCTCCCGCGTGAATCTAACACAATCCGGATTGCGTCCTGTCCCTCTTTGTCCTGAAGCCGCGTCGTGAGTGCCGGGTTATCGCGTGCGACTGTACCTCTACCGACGAGGATCGCATCTACTGCGTCCCGTACCTCATGTCCTCGTTGCCGTGATGCCTCGGACGTAATCCATTGCGATTCCCCAGAAGCGGTGGCGATTTTCCCGTCGAGACTCATAGCGGTTTTGAGAATCACAAACGGTTTGCCGGTTTGAATGTATTTACGGTGTACCTCGTTTAGGTCTGATGCTTCTTGTTCGCAGATGCCTACATGGACGTTTATGCCAGTCTTTTGGAGTTGCTCGACTCCTTTACCGGCGACACTCGGATTCGGGTCAACCTCTGCGACGTAGACCTGCGCGATACCTGCGTGAATCAGTGCTTCTGTACAGGGCGGTGTTCGTCCCCAGTGGCAACACGGCTCAAGATTTGTGTAAAGCGTCGCGCCTTTGGCATCCTCACCAGCGGCGCTAAGCGCATGGATTTCGGCGTGTGGGGTTCCTGCTTTCTGGTGATACCCTTCACCGATAACTTTTCCATCTTTTACTATAACCGTGCCAACGAGAGGGTTGGGACTCGTGCGTCCTTTTGCTTGTCGTGCTAAATCCAGTGCACGTCGCATAAAGGCTATGTGTGTTTCGTCCATGGCGATGCGTAATTTACACCCGAAAGTCTATTTTCTTTACATTATATCATATTTCGATGAGAAATCAAAATCATTTTTAAAGTGCGGCGACCTCTTTCAGAGATTCGAGGATTTCTGTCTGTTTTGGGAGGTCAAATTGATGCGAACCGATGTACATATATCTAATAGTCCCTGTTTTGTCAATGATAAATGTTGCTGGACGCGCGATGTTGTAAGCCTCTAAGCTGAGCCAGTGGTAGACACCGTAGCTTCTGATGACGTTCCGTGTTTTGTCTACCAGTAGCGGGAATGTGATGCCGTTTTTCTCGGCATAGCCTCGAAGTTCACGGGGCCACTGTCCAGCAATGGCGAGCGGGGTGGCTGTATATTCCGCGTAGCCTGCGACGTTTTCTTGCACAGCCGCCAACTGACGACGGCTGTTCGGTCACCATGTCCCTCGGAAAAAGGTTAAGACGACGTGGTGCGTGTCCCGGTACGTTTCGAGCGATACTTCTCCTCGTTGATGTGATGGGAGCACAAACGACGGCGCAATATCGCCGATGTTGAGAACCTTGTTTTTGCGTGGCATGGGCATACTGTATCAAAAAGTGCGGTGCATGTCAAGCGTTTAGTAGATAGCTGTCAGCCGTCAGCCGTCGGTAATTGAATTGTCAGAATCAGGATAATCCTCTAAATCCCCTTATCAGGGGGACAGGATTACAGGATGGATAGGATTGTGGTGTTTTTGCTGATGTTGTGAGTTTCAGAGTATTCAGAGTAACTCTGAAAATGGGTGAATTTGAAAAAAGTTGTGAATGTAGATGATGACTGGATTGGCGGTGGTTTTGATGGGTGGTTTAAAAAAAGTTACTCTGAAAATGAAGATAAGAATTGTGATTGGGGAATGTGGGTGTTCATTGTCTGAATCGCGGATGACACGGATTGTGCGGATTGCGCGGATTTTGGTAATTGTGTATTGCGGTATCTTCAGCCCGAGCGGGGCGGCAAGTGTGTAGAAAACGTTTCAGAAAAGACAAAGCCCCAGCGGGGCGGCAAGTGTATAACAGGGGTGCTCCCTTAACAAGGGTGTTGGGTAAGTTTGAGAGGGACACCGGAGAGAAATTGGCTCTGGCTTATGAAGTTTTTTGCTGGTGCTCGGCGATGATCTTTCCTAATGCTCTCAAGGCATCGTTAACAGATTTCGCGTCTGGGAACATTTCGGCTACGTCGTCGTCAAGCCGAATCAGGTTTGT
>JAPOOP010000453.1 GCA_026713385.1 Candidatus Poribacteria bacterium
AGATGTGTGAGGGAAACTAAATAGATTAGAAACAATGTTAATAGATTATCTTCCAATCTTGTTGCTGGGACTCTTCGCAGTCCTCTTTGCGGGTATTAATCTCGCCCTAACCCATATTCTTGGACCCAAACGCCCGAACCGCGTTAAACTCTCCGTTTACGAATCTGGTGTCCAACCAGTTGGCGATGCGAGACAACGATTTACGATCCGGTTCGACCTCATCGCGATGCTCTTTATCATCTTCGATATCGAAGTGGTGTTCCTCTACCCGTGGGCAGTGGTCTTCAAGAAATTCTCTGAAACGAGTGGTTTGTTTATTTTAGTTGAGATGCTGGTATTTATCGGCATTCTTCTTCTTGGCTATATCTATGCTTGGAAGAAAGGAGGCTTAACATGGGATTAGATTTTGTTGGACAAGATGCCGATCAGACGGATGGGAACATCATCACAACGACCATTGATAAGGTCGTCAATTGGGGACGCAAGAATTCGTTGTGGCCCATGCCGTTCGGGACAGCGTGCTGTGCAATTGAGATGATGGCGACCTTGGCTTCCAAATTCGACCTCTCTCGATTCGGTTCTGAAGCGATCCGCTTTTCACCCCGTCAATCCGATCTGCTCATCGTTTCCGGTAGGATTTCCATCAAAATGATGCCGGTACTAAAACGTATCTATGACCAGATGCCGGATCCAAAGTGGGTGATTTCGATGGGGGCATGCGCTTCCTGCGGCGGTGTGTTTGATACCTATACACTTATTCAAGGTGTTGATCAGTTTATCCCTGTAGATGTCTACATACCCGGATGCCCACCGCGCCCCGAAGATCTCATTGATGCAGTGCTACAGGTGCAACAGAAAATCAGCAGTGGTGCTTCACCTAAGGGAGTAGAGATAGTCGTATGAATGAAGAGAAAGAAGTTGAAGAACAGTCGAAACCTCTTGTCCTTGAAAAATTAGAGGAACACTACGCAGATGCTCTTTTGGCACAGGATGAAACACGTGGTACTGTTGTCATTGTTGTGCGTAAAGAACAGGTTTACGCTGTTTTGGAGTATCTGAAAACAGATTCTGAACTCGCCTATACCTTTCTCGTTGATGTTACTGCCGTTGACAATTCTCAGATGGAATCCGAATTAATGCAATTTGATTATGCGAGGTTTATGGTAGTCTATCAGTTGTATTCCTTTCAGGGGCAGTGTCGCGTCCGAGTGAGAGTCCCTGTCCATGAAAACGACCTGAATATTCCATCTGTTACTGCATTGTGGAAAGGTGCGAACTGGTTAGAGCGTGAAACTTATGACATGTTCGGAATTAATTTTGAGGGACACCCCGATCTTAGCCGTATATTGATGCCGGACGATTTTGAAGGACACCCGCTCCGAAAGGATTATCCACTCCGCGGACGTGGCGAGCGCGAACGCTTTAATTTTGATAAACAGAATGCGTAAGACAAAATAGCGATCAGCCATCAGCCGTCGGTAGAAGAGGTTATTGTTTAACGAGGAAAACACCCAAGCAAACACCTCTTTGCTGATTGCTGAAAGGATTTTTTGAAAAAAATCTGACCTGACTGCTGAGAAAAAAGGAGTATTTTATGCAAGGTGGGCTGGAACGCGCCACAGGTGAGAGGATGGTTCTCAACTTCGGTCCGCAACATCCGGCAACGCACGGAACCCTCCGTATCGTGTTGGAGCTTGACGGTGAATCCGTTTTGAAGGCAACACCACATGCCGGCTACCTGCATACCGGATTTGAGAAACTCGGTGAACACTTGGATTACAACCAGTACATTGTTGTAACCGACCGGATGAACTATCTGTCGCCGTTGTCTAACAATTTCGGATATGTGCTTGCTGTTGAGCAGTTGCTCGACATTGAAGTTCCAAAACGGTGTCAATACATCCGTATTTTGATGGCGGAGCTTTCACGAGTCGCAGATCACCTCTTATGGTTGGGAACTGCTGCGTTGGACTTAGGGGCATTCTCTGTATTTCTCTATAGTTTCCGCGAACGTGAGAAGTTGTATAGTATCTTTGAAAAGACGACTGGAGCACGGTTGACGACCAGTTACACGCGTATTGGCGGTGTGCTTCGCGACCTCTATGTCGGGTGCGAGGAAGATGTACGCCAATTCGTCAGCAACTTCCCAAAAGCACTGAAGGAGACGCATACGCTCCTCACGCGGAATCGTATCTGGATGGATCGGACGAAAGGGGTCGGCTCCATTTCAGGTGAGGATGCCATAAGCTACGGGTTAACAGGTCCCTGCCTCCGAGCCGCCGGTGTAGCGCATGACCTACGCAAGGCTGAACCGTATTCCAGTTACGATGAAGTCACATTTGATGTGCCAGTTGGAACCAACGGCGATGCATACGACCGCTACCTTGTCCGGATGGAAGAGATGATTCAGAGTTGTGGTATCATTACACAAGTCTTGGATAATATGCCTGACGGACCCGTCAACCTTGAAGATAACAAGATTACGATGCCGAATAAGTCTGATGCGTATGGACATATTGAGGGATTAATCCATCACTTTAAGGTTGTTATGGACGGACACGGCGTGGAAACTCCAACGGGTGAGCATTATTGTGCCACCGAGTCCCCGAACGGCGAACTCGGATTTTATATTGTCAGTGATGGCAGCGGAACCGCTTATCGCATCCGTATTCGTCCACCGAGTTTCTTTCACTTCCAAGCACTCCCCCACATGTTGGAGGGCGGAATGGTTTCTGATACTGTGGCTGTTTTGGGAAGTCTGAATGTTATTGCTGGGGAATTAGACAGATAACAGTAGGATGGGTTGAACGAAGAGAGCGCAGCACACTACCTCAAGGGGAATGAAATGGAAATGCATCTCGGATCTATTATGCTTTTTGTCAAGGATATGAAGTCTGTCATCGCATTCTATAGGGATGTCGTCGGATTAGTACCGGAGGAAGATCAGCCGTTCCCAGAACATCGTTTTTTTCGCTTTGATACAGGTGCTTGCAAGTTGTGTCTCCATAGCGCAAGCAAACCGAACGAGGGTCGACAAAAACTGGTCTTCCACGTTAAGAGCGTCAGTGCAGTTCATCAGCACCTGAAGTCGAAAGGGAAGCGATTACGAAAACTTGAAAATGAGGATGGGCGCGCCATTTTCGACATCCGCGACCCGGAAGGCAACCGTATTCAGTTTCACGGCAACTACTAAGAAGGACGATATTTGGTAATTTAAGTTAAGAGAGGCCATTTACGAAGCATTCATAGAATGTTACACTTTTCGCCAAATTATTTTTTTGCAGTGGAAAATTAAATAAAAAAACATCGATAAACCCTTGTAATTAGAGGGTTCTCTGGCGAATATCTTTTGTGCACTAAATGTTACACTATCGTAACATTTTTAAATGAAAAAGAAACTATTAGAAACCCAATTCGCGCTTTGCATCGAAAACAGCGGTTGTGAAGACATAGAGAAGCGAAAATTCTACCAAATTCTGCCTGATGAGGAAGCGGCTTGTGAGGGGTATCTTCGAGTCATTGATGAATCTTTGGAAGACTATTTATATCCCGAATCCTATTTCATCTTTATTGAACTACCTCCCAAAGTACAGGAGGCGTTCATAGCGGCAGTCTAAGTATTCTATGATCCAGTTAGCGGTGTTTTGTTTTATGTTTTGCCATTTTATTCAGAAGTCGCGAACCGGAGTTCGCTCTCGCTAAATGTCGATGGCCCAATAAAGGAAAACGTAGATGTCAGATGAACTCATTCAAATTGAAACGCCTTTCGCGTTTAATGAAGAAAACCAACGTGAATTCGACGAGTTGATAGGGCGGTATCCCGTTAAAGAAGCGGCGATGCTGCCGACACTCCATATCGCACAGAGGCAGGCAGGTTACATTAGTCCTGCTGTCATGAAGTATGTCGCAGAGCAACTTGAGGTTACTGTGATGAAGGTCAAGGATGTCGTTACTTTCTATCCGATGTTCTTTGAAGAGCCGGTAGGAGAGTACGTCATTCGGGTATGCCACACCCTTCCCTGTGCATTACGAGACTGTAAGGGCGTTTTGGAGCATCTTAAGTCGAAGTTGGACATGGATATCGCTTCCGAAACGAATCTCGCGAAAGGCACAACTGCTGACGGTAAGTTCACGCTCATGAAAGTGGAATGTCTCGCCTCGTGCGATGTCGCTCCTGTTATCATGGTGAATGACGATTTGTATAAAAATTTGACACCGGAAAAGGTTGATGAACTTTTGGCGAAGCTTGCAAGCTAAAACTTGCTATACTGCTATACTAAAGTTAGATAATTTGTAGGGGAGAAAGTATGGTTCAAGAAAGACGCATTCTCTACGAGCATCTGGATGTGCCTGATATTAACACGTTCGATGTTTTTCGGCAATACGACGGCTACACGCGCTTTGAAAAGGCAATTGCGGAATATCAACCAGACGATATTGCCAAAATGGTGATGGATTCCGGGTTGAAAGGTAGAGGTGGTGCAGGATTCTCGACGGGCTTGAAATGGAGTTTCGTTCCAAAAGATATAAAACCGTGTTACCTCTGTTGCAACGCTGACGAAAGTGAACCAGGAACGTTCAGTAACCGCTACGTTTTGGAAAAGAATCCACACTTATTGATTGAAGGCATCCTGATTTGCTGTTATGCGATGGGCATTGAGACAACTTATATCTACATTCGGGGTGAATTCACCCTTGGGAAAAAAATGTTGGATGCTGCTATCAAGGAGGCATACGAAAAGGGATACCTCGGCAAAGACATTCGTGGTACAGGACTCAACATTGACATCTATTCACACCCAGGAGCCGGTGCCTATATCTGTGGCGAGGAGACAGGACTCATTGAATCTCTTGAAGGCAAACGTGGGCAACCTCGAAACAAACCTCCGTTTCCTGCTGTTGAGGGTGTGTTTGGGAAGCCAACCGTCGTACAGAATGTTGAGACCCTGTGCAACCTACCTTTCATCGTTGGCAACGGCGTTGAGTGGTACACCCAGATGGGACCGACGTATGCCGATACGCGAGCTAATCCGCCGACACCCGATCCCAACACGGGCACGAAGCTTTATTGCATCAGTGGTGATGTTAACGAACCGGGTGTTTATGAACTTGATCTCGGCTTGACATGTTCAGAACTCATTGAGGTCGCGGGTGGCCTGCGCGGGGAAGAGGTAAAGGCAGTTATCCCAGGTGGTAGTTCCGCACCGATTTTAACACACTATGAGTTGGATACGCGACTTGATTTTACTTCGCTCACGCTTGCTAAGTCGATGCTCGGTTCCGGCGGTATCATTGTTATGAACGAGACTCGGAATATCGTCGATTGCTTGCTCAATATCATGAAGTTCTACGCCCATGAATCTTGTGGACAGTGTACACCGTGCCGCTGGGGAACTCCGTGGGTGCGGGATATTGTCCAGCGCATTGCCGACGGAAACGGACGAAAAGACACTATGACACGTCCCAAATTCGGGGTCGCTGAAAATGGTAGATGGGGCGATACCGGTGAGACAGAAGAAATCTACGAAGACTTAGATTTGCTGGAAAGTGTCGCCAATAATATTGCGAATGTGGATACAATGACGTGGAATACGATTTGTGTCTTTGGCATCGCAGTTTCCTGGCCCGCCGTGAGTTATATGCGTAAGTTCCGACCCGAATTTGAAGCCACTATCCGAGAAGGTAAGCTTGTCACCCTACCTGTTGCTGAGGCGACCGTCCCACCGGAGGAAAATTACGCGTATCAACAGCGGTTTGTTCCGAAGGAGTTCGCTGACCTGTAGGATTTTTAAAGGAAAATTAATAAATGGCATTTGTTAAACTGAACGACCTTGAAATAGAGGTTGAAGATGGAACGAATGTAGTCGAGGCGGCAAGAGAACATGGCATTGAAGTCCCTCACTACTGTTATCACCCAGGGTTGAGTCGACCTGCCAATTGCAGAATGTGTCTCGTTGAGCCGCACGTTTTTTTTCCACCTGCTGGTGCGATCGTCCCTGATCGGCAGCTTGCAACGGGGTGTACGACAGTGCTTAGAACAGCACCGCCCGATAGGAAACTGGATGGAAAATACGACTTTATTGTCCGCACAGACAGTGAGCGCGTCAAAAAGGCACGCGCGGACATATTGGAATTTCTGCTTGTGCATCACCCCCTTGATTGTCCTGTCTGTGATCAGGCTGGTGAGTGTGACCTGCAAGACTACTCACATCGACACGGACACGATAAGAGTCGTTATCTTGAGGTCAAAAATGTTCCACCTAAGAAAGACTTAGGACCCGATGTGCTGCTTTACGCAACGCGCTGCGTTGTCTGCACCCGGTGTATCCGATTTGCGGATGAGGTATCTGGGACGGGCGAATTAGGCTTAGTCCACCGCGGCTCCCACGACGAAATTGATATTCCAAGAAGTCATGAGGGTGTCCCTTTGCAACTGCTGGATAACAAATTGGCAGGGAATGTTGTTGATATTTGTCCTGTTGGGGCATTGATTAGCAAAGATTTCTTGTTCAAGTCTCGTCCTTGGTTTTTAGAGAAAGCGGACAGCGTTTGTTCAGGATGTAGTGTCGGTTGCAATATCACCGTAGAATATAAAGCCGATGGTGTGTACAGGATCAAGCCCCGCTTCCACGAAGATATTAACCAACATTGGATGTGTGACGATGGTCGCCTCGGTTACCACTATGTGAACAGCGATGACCGACTCCAACTTCCACTTAAACGGGTTGATGAGGAACTCACTCCAACGCATTGGAGAGATGCCTTAGCAGTAATTACAGAAAAATTGTCGGAAATGGAAACTGAGGACATTGTTGTTATCGGTTCTGCACAGGGTACAAATGAAGACAACTACGTTTTACAACAGTTCGCACATGATGTGCTGAAAACAACGCAGTTGGGACTCTTTGGGCAGCTGACCGGTGAAGAACACAAGTTTCCACAATTTACAATTGAAGCCGACAAGAATCCTAACACGGCAGGGGCGCGAACGATACTCGGTTCTGCGAATGGTAACGTCGTTTTAGAGGGTGATGCGCTTTGGGAGAAGGTATCGGGTGCGAAAGTCGTTTACCTCGTGAGTGGTGGACCGGAACGTCCTCTTGAAGATGCTGAAAAAGCGGCGTTGGAGAGTGTTGATTTCCTTATTGTGCAAGATGTTTTGCCTTCAGAAGCCACACAGTTGGCAGATGTGGTTCTACCGGGAACAACCTTCGCCGAGAAAGATGGCACCTTCACTAATTCGACAGGTTGGGTGCAGCGGATTCGTAAGGCGATTGACCCACCGGGTGAAGCGCGTGTGGATTGGGAAATTACGCAGCAGCTTGCCAAGCAGTTGGGCGGTGAGATGAATTATCACTTTGCCGGTGAGATTGCCTTGGCAATTGCAGAGGAGGTCCCTGAGTATGCAGATGCAACGCATCAAAAAATTGGAGATGCGGGGATTAAGTTAGCAGACAGTGATTAGTAAAAAGCTTGGTTTTTGGAAACATTAAAACCAAATTGTAGCCTGCATTCTCACTGCGAAGCAGGCGCAGGCGGATATGGGGAGGCGCGTTAGAGTCAGCACCCATGTCCTTTCTCCGCAAGGAATAGTAAAAAAATGGAAAATTCACAACTTCTCGTTTTAATCCTCAGTTCAATCGGCAAGATTCTCATCATCGTACATCTCCTGCTTATTGGTGTGATGGCAATGATTTGGTCAGAACGTCGGGTGAGTGGGTGGATGCAGGATCGGCTGGGACCGAATCGCGTCGGTTTCCAAGGGATTCTACAACCAATTGCTGACGGGTTAAAGTTCCTCTTTAAAGAAGATATTATTCCAGATCACGTAGACAAGCCGCTCTATGTGCTTGCTCCCGCGATGCTCTTGGTGCCTGCGATGGTTACGATTGCGGTCGTGCCATTTGGAAGTGCTATCACGATATTGGGACACGAAATACCACTCCAGATCGCAGATATCAACATCGGTGTTCTGTATATTTTGGCGGTAACGTCCCTCGGCGTTTACGGGGTCGTGCTTGGGGCATGGGCATCTAATAACAAATATTCGCTTTTGGGCGGTTTGCGTTCATCTGCACAGATGATTAGTTACGAACTAACGCTCGGCTTGGCAATTATTGGCATCTTGATGCTAACGAGTTCTCTCAGTCTTCGTGAGATTGCCAAGGCGCAAGGCGCATACCCGTGGGAGTGGAATTTCCTGATTCATTTCCCCGCATTTCTGGCATTTACAACAGCGATGTTTGCGGAAACAAATCGATTACCTTTTGATCTCGCTGAAGCGGAACAGGAGCTTGTCGCAGGCTATCATACCGAATACAGTAGCATGAAATTTGCTATGTTTTTCATGGCGGAATACATGAACATGATTGTTGGATCCACTGTGGTGGTGACACTCTTTTTAGGTGGATGGCATTTCTTCGGTTTAGAAAATATGGGTGGTCCTGTATGGAGCGGACTTATCTCGTTCGGTATCTTTTTTGTCAAAACAGCGATTTTCCTATTTGTATTTATCTGGGTGCGATGGACGCTTCCTCGGTTCCGCTATGACCAACTTATGAATTTCGGTTGGAAATTCCTAATGCCTGTCGCCTTGTCTTCAATCGTCGTAACCGGCACTTTATGGATAACGACTGGCTCTCGTCTGATCGTAGGGATCGGCAATGTGGTCTCCGCGTTTATTGTTGCATCTATTGTCGCAGGACTCCTTGTAATGAAGACACCTAAGCCGACAATCCAGGATAGCGACAATCAACTCACCCCAACCGCTCTTGACGCAATAGAATAGGAGGCAGGCTGATGAATGCAGAACAGATTCTATTTATTCTCTTTGGAGCGGTCTCGCTGATTGGCGCGATTGCTGTAATCTCGTTTCGACATCCGATTTATAGCGCGCTTTCGCTTATTGTAACATTTTTTGCGCAAGCAGGGCTTTTTATCCTACTGGGCGCACACTTTGTTGCGGCTGTACAAGTAATTGTCTATGCCGGCGCGATCATGGTCCTATTTCTCTTTGTAATTATGCTTCTGAACTTGGGTACACTCTCGGTGAAAGGGGCTCTTGGAGGGAAGCTGAAGGGATTCGCTATTATCTTAGGCATTCTCTTTGCCGCTGAAGGCATCTATATCGCAGTGAATTCGCTCAACGACACCGCAGTGGCATCGGCAGAATCTACGGCGGCAGCGGTAACGACAACCACTTATGACATTGGTGAACTCTTGTTCAGCAAGTACCTCTTACCGTTTGAGGTTACCTCGCTTATCTTGTTGGCGGCATTGATTGGTGTTATCGTCTTGGTAAAACGCGATAGTCAAGAAGAGAGTTAAGTCAGTAATCAGTAGATGAGATGTTTACCGTCATAGCGTCAAAAACGTAGCCGACGTTGGTTAACCCGCAAGAAGAATTAAATCTTGATGTTCAAAGCATATAGCCCGTAACGTAGTGGAGGGCGGATTTGAGAAAGGCACGTTAAAGTCCAAACCCATGTCGTTTAACCGCAAGGAAAGTTAAAAAAATGTCGTTAGAATATTATCTCATATTGAGTGCGCTCTTGTTTACAACCGGAGTCATCGGGGTCCTCATCCGCAGGAACGCCATTATCATCTTTATGTGTATTGAATTGATGCTGAATGCGGCGAATCTCGCCTTTGTAGCTATCAGTCGTAGCCTCGGTGAAGCAACGGGACAGGTGTTCGTTTTTTTTGTAATGACTGTCGCTGCTGCTGAAGTCGCGATTGGGCTCGCAATTATTGTCAGTGTCTTCAAACATCGACAGACGGTTAATGTGGATGAAGTTAATTCGTTGAAGGGCTAAGCAAAATTGGTTATCGGTTATCAGTTAAAGAAGATTCTGAGAACCAATAGAAGGATAAAAAATGACAATAGAATTAATTGTTATCCTGTTAGTTGCCCCACTTGTTGGGTTCCTGATTAACGGGTTATTAGGACTTGCAGAAAATAAGGGGCTAAAAGGTAACGAGCAACTCAGCGGCTGGATAGGTTCGCTTGTGGTGCTTGTGTCTTTAGTCTGTTCGATTATCGCTTTTGCCAGTTTGCACGGCGGTGCTGCTCCATTCGATGAAACGCTGTATGAATGGATTACAGGCGAGTCGTTCGCTTTCAACATCGGGTTCCGTGTGGACGCGCTAACGTCAGTAATGTTGTTAGTGATTACAGGTGTTGGGTTTCTTATCCACGTCTATTCGATCGGCTATATGCATGGTGATGAAGGATATACACGCTATTTTGCCTATCTGAACCTGTTCATCTTTGCCATGCTAATCTTGGTCCTCGGAAACAACTATCTGATGATGTTCGTTGGGTGGGAAGGCGTTGGACTCTGCTCATAT
>JAPOOP010000362.1 GCA_026713385.1 Candidatus Poribacteria bacterium
CTGTATTTCCTACCGAACGCCAAACTATGGGGTTCCTCAAAGGGTCGGAACTGCACCATATCCGCGATCTCCTGAAGCCGTGCTAATACTTCCGAAGGCAATGGACCTGCTTCAACAGCACGAACATTCTGTTCAACTTCCTCTACTGACCTCGCCCCTACCAACACGGTAGAAATATCGGGATTGGATATAACCATACGGATACCTACCTCTGGAAGCGAGAGTTCGATCTCATCCAAAAACCGGTAGAGTGCTTTGAACTGTTCCTGACGCGGGCGACTCAGCCACCATGCCCCCGTCTCTACTTCGGCGTGACGGCGTGACAATGCGCCCTGCTGTAAGGGAGCACCGATGACAATTCCCATATTCTGTCGTTTCGCTTCTGGAAAAATTGAGATTGCCGCTTCACGCCAGAGTAGGCTATAGTTTTGCGCTGCCAGCACCACATCGTAGACCCCTGTTGCCATAATCGCGGGGAGTTGGTGTGCGGTTGTGCCGCCTAACCCTGTGAAACGAACAATTCCTTCCTCTTTGAGTTCCGCTAACAACTCACAGACCGGTCCATCAAATGTTTCGTGGCTTGTCCACCAATCGTATTGTCCGGGACGATCGGGTTCATGCACCATCAAAATATCAATCGTATCCCTTTTCAGCACGCGTAGACTTTCTTCAACCGACTGACGTAAGAGTTGTTTATCCTTTGGATCAAAGGGTTGAGGTCTACCACCGATTTTCGTGGAAAGATAGTGCGGTTGTAGCACGCCATCCAAGGCTTCCCCAACGACCTCTTCACTGTCGGCGTAGTTCGGTGCAGTATCGACGTAATTGACACCGAGTTCCAGTGCGCGTCGGATAGCGTTACGTCCGTCGGCGCGATTCCTACCACCAGCCGTTGAGACAAAGAGTCCACCCATCCCTAAAACACTCACTTCAAGCCCTGTCCGCCCAAGAATTCGTTTTTCCATGATCATTGCCCTGCCTATCTTTGTAAAGTGGATACATCGGTAAACGAGAGTTTACAATAGATTTCGGCGAGGGTCAACATCAAAATCTATTCTTATTGCGACCAAGGGTTTCAGTCCATTGCTTTCGCAACTGCGACGAGATCAAGGACATTGACGATCCCATCACTATTAACGTCCGCTGGATTTTCTTCTCCGACCTGATTGAGATGACTTGTAACAAACGTTAAATCGTTAATGTTTACACGTCCATCGCCGTTGACATCCTCGGGTATTTCGGCGGATCCTCCGGCAATTGCTGTTTCCCATAAGAGAATTGTGCCATCCCAACTGGCACTCGCAAGAGTTCTACCATCTGATGAGAATGCCAAATCAGTAATCTCTTCTGTATGTCCCACCAGTGTCTCGCGGGGTTGAAGTGTCTTCGTGTCTAAGAGTTGTACCTGATTGTTTTTCCAGCTGCCCCACCCGACGGCAAGATTTATGCCGTCCGGCGAAAACGCAACAGCAGTAACGACATCTGAATATTGCAGTGTTGCTTTATGTTCTCCAGTGTTTGGATCCCATAATCGAAGCGTCTGATCTCGACTCCCGCTTGCAAGTATTTTTCCGTCTGGAGAAAACGTAACAGAATAAACGGGTTCAGTATGTTGCGTTGTAAGGCTATGACGGCGTTGGAGAGTTGGAATATCCCAGAAAATAATCTCGGAGCCGCTACTACTCACAAGCGTCTTACCGTCTGGTGAAAATGCCAGACAAGTCAGTGAACCATGATACTCCTTCAAAACATGACGGAGCTCACCGGTATGGACATCCCACAACCCTATTGTTCCAACGGTGTTACTCCCGCCATACACATTAGCAAGCAGTTTTCCATCAGGAGAAAATGCGACAGCAGGACCACCACCTCTGAGCGTCACGATATGGTGTCCGGTACTGGCAGCCCATAATCGGAGACGGCTGTCATAACCACCACTCGCAAGGAACTTTCCATCAGGTGAAAACACGACAGTTCGAATGTAATCGATGTGGCCTACGGAATGTTCTATATGTTCTCCGGTGCGGGCATACCATAATCGAAGCAGGTTGCCTTTCGTATTCCATAGGTAAATCAATCCGCGGCTGGCACTGGCAACGGTTTTTCCATCAGGAGAAAATGCGACAGTATTGATTGAACTTGTATGTTTTCCAAAAACCTTGCGGGGTTTTCCGGTGGAGGTATCCCACAATCGGAGTGTACAGTCCCAACTTGTGCTGGCTATGGTTCTTCCATCAGGTGAGAATACGATGTCAGTCACATCACTGGTATGTCCTTCAAGAACGCCTCTAAGCTGCTTCGTGTGAGTGTCCCATAGTTGTATCTGTTTGGCTGTCGTGCTTGCTAATGTGTTTCCATCGGGTGAAAACGCGATGACATTAAAGCCTTCTGGGAATTTGGCATCCTCTTCAAGAATAGCAAGCATTTCACCGGTGTGCATATCCCGGAATTGAATCGTTCCGTCATCACTACCACTCGCGAGTGTCTTTCCATCTGGTGAGAGGACCACAGAATTAACGTCATCTCGGTGTTCTTCAAGGATACATTTAAGTTCGCCCGTGTGCGCATCCCATAATCGAATTGTGTGATCTTCACTTCCACTAATGAGCGTCTTTCCATCCGCAGAGAACGTGAGGGCAAAAGTCCATCCCGTGTGTCCAAAAAGTGTATCTTGAAGTTGTCGATTCGTTAAGTTCCACAACTGAATCGGATAGTCGGGCCATCCGCCACTGCTGGCAAGCATTGTGCCGTCTGGCGAGAACGTGAGAACTAAAATTTCCTCGTCTCCGTCAAGCGTATCACGGAGTTTTCCGGTATCTGTATCCCATAACCGAATGACGTGATTTGGCGAATAGCCGCTGCTTGCTAAGGTGCTGCTATCGGGTGAGAATGCAATCGCCTGAACGTAATCTGGTTCTTCAGAGAGAAGGTTAAGTTCGGTATCAGTGGATGCATCGTAGAGCCATACGCCTATAGAAGTTGCTACAGCAAGTTGAGTGCCGTCTGGCGCGTAGGCTATATCATTTATGTAGCCTTTACCGAAGCGCGCGATTGCCCCTTCCGGCAGCCCCATCTGTGTATAACCCAGCGCGAAACTGTTCGGCAAAAACGATATAAA
>JAPOOP010000263.1 GCA_026713385.1 Candidatus Poribacteria bacterium
CGCTTCGGTCAGAAGTAGCCGCTTGGCAAGCGTATCGCAATCGGATGGCAGGGCCTGTCGACTGGCGATTTACCACACACGACGCACGCATCAAACTCAAATGGTTATATCCTAAAACTCAAACCTGAACGACTACTAGTCTGCCGCGCGCGTTCTGAAGATGCCACTTCTATCGTGCAAAGCGACTTCCTGAAAGAACTGAAAAAGGAGATGCCACTTGCATTAGATCGGCTTACGCGTATCACTAACATCAGGCCCGTCGACTTAGCACAAGCCGCTATTGGACCGGGGATGGAGATCTATTCCCGCTATAGCAAAGTAACACGAATCAGCGGAGAGATTGTGTCGATACGCGAGGTGCTCACGGAAATTAATAGGGAAATCACTGCTTACCATGAAAAAGAGACTGGCGAACTGGATCCGGAAAGCCAATTCTGTTTAACATGGCTAAAGCAACACGGTTATATGGAAGGGAATTTCGGTGATGCCCAAGTATTAGCAACGGCGAAGGGTGTGGATATTGATAGCATGCACGACAAGGTACTGCTTAAAGATCACAGCAAAGTTCGACTCCTGAAAGCGGAAGAATACGTCGAGCGTGAAAACAGTGAAAACATGACAGCGTGGGAAGGATGTCTACGGATGGTGTGGCATCTATCGGGTGGTGAAAGAAGTGGCGGTATCGCTGGATGTACCACAGTCGTCCGTGAAATGCGCGATTACGAATCCGCAAAACGTCTGGCGCGTGTATTGTATACCTACTATGAATCCCGCGGCGATGCCGAAAGCGAGGCACGCTACAACAACCTCGTAACCCAATGGCAGTATATCTCACAATCCATGCGTGCACCACAACAGATAACAGCCGATATTTAAAAGTAGTAGGCACACGCCGTGTGCCGTCCACTGGTGGAAAGTATCTTATGCCCGACACTGTCACCCCTTATGTCCTCCAGTATCAACTCAAGCGTAACCTCCGTCCCTTCACACGCGAGGATATCCTACAATTACCGACTGGACAGAGCGGCGTATATGTCTTGTGGCGGAAAACCGGTACCGAAGGGCGAAACGAATGCCTCTACGTCGGAGAATCCACAACCTGTGTGCGAAGACGGTTGTTGCAGCACTATTCAAACGCACAGAATGATGGACTCCATTCACAACTCCGAATGTTTAGATCTATTGTCCAATTTTCCGTAGAATTCACAGAGAATGCCCAAGAAACAGTGCTATTGGAAACCGAACTCATCCGCGAATGGAAACCGAAAACCAACCTGAAAATGAACCCTGACAAATCCTAAAAACGCTGATACAAACCGTTAATTATATTTTCACATTCGTTTTTTCACGGAGAGACGACTTATGGTGTTTTGGCAATCCACGTCACGCCTACGTCCGTAAAAACCTCCGTGAAGCCTCCATGAAAGTTAGAGGATCTTCGGAACATTTAGACGAAGATATACAATTATCTGTCCAGCACCGATGTACACCAAATGTTACACCAATGTAACATTTTTAAACAAGCTCTCACATAAATTTTCAGAGTAAACTTCCCAAAGACCTTCCATTAAAACGCGAAGAATCCAGTCAAAACGTAGGTTTACAGCCTTTGCTTGATATATCAATTTTTCAGATTTACTCTGAATACTCTGAAATTATGATAAAATATAGAAATACGTAGGGATGTAATCCTGAAAATCCTGATTCAGATAACCGGTAACTGATTCCTGAATACCTCTGTCCATCTGACAAAAAACTTGACAGTAGAACCGAAATAGGTTATAACATTACCACATTAATATCAGAGCGAGTCCGCGACTTTAAAGAAACTTAATTGTTGCGAGGAAAGTATAAGTAAAAAACGTAGCCTGCAACAACGGCGCAGGCGGATAAACGCAAAAGAACGTGAAAGAACAAATTCACCTGATCAAACCGCAAGGTATAATTAAAAAATGAAAACTTATCGCGTTGCCATATTAGGGTGTCGGAGCCGCGGCACCTCGGCAGCAAAGGCGTATCACGCACACCCACGCACCGAAATCGTCGCACTCTGCGACCTCGTCCAAGAGCGGTTGGATGCTCTCGGCGACATCGTGAACGTCTCCGCACATTTCACCGATTTAGACGAGATGATTCGGCAGACAACTCCCGATATTGTCGCAATCCCCACAGCAACAGAGGCACACCATCCCCTCTGCATGAGTGTCCTTGAACACGGTGTGAACATCGAGGTAGAAAAACCGCTCTGTATTGACCTCGTTCAAGCAGATGAAGTGTTGGCGAAGGCGAAAGAGAAAAACGCTCGTGTTGCCGTACATCATCAACGACGCACGAGTCCTTCGATGCAGGCAGTCGCCAAAGTCCTAAACGAAGGAAAAATCGGC
This sequence comes from Candidatus Poribacteria bacterium, assembly GCA_026713385.1. Classification (GTDB taxonomy): domain Bacteria; phylum Poribacteria; class WGA-4E; order WGA-4E; family WGA-3G; genus WGA-3G. Next base: position 2,385 of record JAPOOP010000263.1, read on the forward strand.
GACCTCCGCTACATCTACGCCAGCGGAAAAGGCTACTACGCCGGTTACGGGTTAATGAATATCGGAACGCATGTCGTTAACAACATGCTCCGTTTCGGCGGGAAGTGTCGAAGTGTTGTCGCACAAGCAACGACAGGCGGACGTAATATCATACAGGATGACGTACTCCCTTCACCAGCCGGCATGGGGATAGTCGCAGGCGAATACGCCACAGCAACACTCCAATTCGAGGGAAACGTCACCGGCACCCTTCTTCAGCACCGATTTCCGAAAGTGGATACCGATGCGTATGTCATGGAACTCTACGGCACTGAAGGCAGACTCTTCTGGTCGGAATTGAAGGGTTCGTGGTGGCTCCCTACGCCACATTTCGTCCCTGACGGCACGCACGACCAATGGCAGGCACTCGCATCTATCTATCCAGAGCATTTTGATCCAGACAAAGGCGCGAACGCCGACGATTACTGCTTTGTTGATGAATATGTGAACGCATTAGACGAGGACCGTGAACATGAATCTAACGGCGAAGTGGGTCGCCATGTCATTGAGATTCTAATGGGAATCTTTGAGTCCGCTGTCTACGGCACACGTGTGGAATTGCCCCAGAAAAACCGAGAGCATCCACTCCTGCGGTGGCATGCTGAAGCCGCCCCTTCTTTGAAAAGTGGTGAAATAAGGGATATGCCTCGCGATTACGGCACTTGGCTATCATTAGAAGATGAACGTTTGTATAAATAGTTATCAGCAGTCAGCAATCGGCAGTCAGCGGTCAGCAAAGAGGTGGGTTTGTACCAATCTTCGTAAACTTGGAATATTCCAGAGCACGGTAGATTGTTACCGAAATCCTCTTACCGATAGCCGATGGTTTCCGATAGCCGACAGCCACTTGAAGGACAAAACTATGCCGAATCCTACGACGAATGCTGACAATCAACCACCGATCCCACTCACGGAAGAGCAACGTTTTCTTTTTGACACCCGCGGATGGCTCCTGTTCCCAAGCGTACTCAGCGAAACTGAAGTTAAGGAGATGCGCGAGTTCTGTTATCAACTCAAACAGGAACCCGAATCAATAATTCCTGAACACCACCGCTCTCCCATCGGCGGTCCCCTTGAATCGTTAACCGATCATCCAGTTGTGCTCGGATTCATGAACGAATTCCTTACTTCGGGATATGCCAACGAGAACTGCTACGGATTCCGATTAGAGGGCACGTTCCTAACGATTCGTCCGAATGGACACGACAACTTCAGTCCACATGGCGGGCGTGGGATGCTCAACTTTCCCGGCAACTCACATACGTATCATCTACACCATGACAGTGCACACAGTGGACTGACCCGCGTCGTCTGGGAACTTAACCCCGTCCAGAAAGGTGGCGGCGGAACGATGTTTCTCACGGGGAGCCATAAAGGAGCGTTCCCAGCACCGAAGTCAACACAGAACCGTGATTCGCCACTCTGGGAGGATTATACTTGTCCTGCTGGCTCCATGCTTATTTTCACAGAGGCGATCACACATACAGGTGCAAAATGGACCGATGAATCCGTTGATCGGATCGCGCTTTTCCATTGCTATAATACAGTCGGAAACAAATGGCATAAGTGGGAACCGCATCCGAAACACGTCGAAGAGATGCCGTTTAAACGTCAGACACTCTTCCGACCCGTTCACTGTCAGGACAATACACCAACCTTGGATGCTGTGTAGTAAGTCGGCTGGGTTGAGCAGAGTGAATCTATGGATTTCAATTTAAGGAAGGTGAAGCGGGGTTACAAACCTCACCAATAACAAGTGGGTTTTCGGTGTAGGTGCAAGCTTTATTTCTGCCCTTTCATCAAGAACGCAGCCTGCAACAACGGCGCAGGCGGATCCACGGAAAGGCACCTCAATATTCAAACCCGCCTCACCGAACCGCAAGGAACAATTAAAATATGAAAATCACCAAAGTTAAATCTTTTGTTTCAGCAGATGGGCACTTCTTCGTGAAAGTCGAAACCGATGCAGGTATCTACGGTGTCGGTGAGGGTGGACTCCGCCGCCGCTCACTCGCTTTAGCCGAAGTCGTTCGCTCATTTGAACCCTTTCTCATCGGTGCAGATCCGTTCCGAATCGAACACCTATGGCAGGTGATGTTTCGTGGCGGCTTTTTCCCCGGAGGTGTCGTCCAATCCTCGGCAGTGAGTGCCGTAGACATCGCACTCTGGGACATCAAAGGAAAAGCCTTGAACGTTCCCGTCTACGAACTTTTAGGTGGACGCACGAGAGACAAAGTCGTCTGCTACCCACATAACGGCGGTGGCTCAACTGAGGCAATCATCGAGAGCTGTCGGCAAACTTACGAAGCAGGTTGGAAGTTCGTCCGCTGGAGTGTGGTTGATCATTCTGACAGTGGGGGGACGTTTGAACCCAGACGTGCCGTCCAAAACACCCTTAAAAAAGTGGAAGCCGTTCGTCACGCATTAGGCGATGATCTCGAAATACTGATCGATGTGCATACCCGCCTCGACCCCGCAGACAGCCTTGATTTCTGTAACAAGGTCGCACAGTACAATCCGTTTTTCATTGAGGACCCACTTCGAGCCGAGAACCCCGCGAGCCTCAGACGGCTTCGGCAGCAGACTTCGGTGCCACTTGCCGTCGGCGAGCAATTCGACAGTAAGTGGACATTCCGAGAAGTCATCGAAGAAGAACTCATGGACTACTGCCGCGTCGATCTCTGCATCGCCGGTGGGTTAACGGAGGCACGTAAGATCGCTGGATGGTGCGAAACGCACTATATCCATATAGCACCACACAATCCGTTAGGACCCGTATCCGCTGCAGCAGGTCTGCACCTCTGTTTGTCATCGTCACTCGTTGGTGTGCAGGAACTCCCACGTGCCCCTATGTCTTCCCTAACCGATGTTTTTCCGGTTCAGGTGCCGTGGGAATCAGGCTATCTCCTACCGCCTGAGCGCCCTGGACTTGGCATCGAATTCAACGAGGATGCACTTACCAACGTCTCAACGCAAGAATATGGACCGCCTCACGGCTACCAACGCGATGACGGTGCCTACACCAACTGGTAATCCTCATTCCAAACGCGGTAGGGTCTTTCACCTAACCGCACCGGTCCAGAAAGCACATACCTAACAACGAAGGAGAAATTGAATGACAACTGCTGAAATTAAAGAGATGGCGACAGAATATATCATCAATACTTACGGCGACAGAAGCCTCGCATTCGTCAAAGGCGAGGGTCCCTACCTCTGGGATGCCGATGGAAAAAAATACCTCGACTTCCTCGGTGGACTCGCTGTCAACGGCTTAGGGCACTGTCACCCGAAGGTCGTCGCCGCCATCCGTGAACAGGCAGGCAACCTGCTGCACACATCCAACCTCTACTATATCCAACCGCAGGCAGAACTCGCGAAATTGCTGATCGACAACTCCGACATGGACCAGTCCTTTTTCTGCAATAGCGGTGCCGAAGCAAATGAAGCAGCGATTAAGTTGGCACGGAAATACGCCAAGGACAGTGGTAGAACAGATGCCTACGAAATTATCACGATGGAGAATTCGTTCCATGGACGGACGATGGCGACTATCACCGCCACAGCACAAACGAAATATCACGTCGGGTTTGAGCCGATGCTCGAAGGTTTCAAATACGTGCCGTTTGACGATCTCGAAGCAACCGAGGCCGCCATCAGTGAAAAAACGTGTGCCATTTTAGTCGAGCCGATTCAGTCCGAAGGCGGCGTTAATATCCCCAGTGATGGGTATCTCCAAGGGCTACGAGAACTATGCGACAAACATAACCTGCTACTTATCTTCGACGAAGTCCAAACCGCGATGGGAAGATTAGGCACCTTTTTCGGATACCAAAGCTACGGCGTTGTGCCGGATGTCATCACGATGGCGAAGGCTCTCGGTAGCGGTGTACCCATCGGTGCAATGTTGGCGAAACGACACATAGCAGAGAGTTTTGTACCCGGTACCCACGCCGCGACATTCGGTGGTAATCCGTTAGTCACCGCTGCGGCAGCCGCAACCGTCAGAACCATTTTGGATGAAAACCTCGCCGTGAACGCCGTTAAAATGGGGAATTACCTTGCCGGTGGACTGATGGAATTAAAGGACAAGTATCCAATCAAAGAGGTCCGTGGGAAAGGCTTACTCCGAGGCTTAGTCATGGATGTCGATGCCACACCGATCGCTGCGAAATGTATTGAGAACGGGTTGGTCACTATCTGCACCAATGATTATGTCCTTCGGTTCTTACCACCACTCAATATCAACGCAGGTCATGTTGAGGAAGCCGTTAACATCGTTGAAAAATCGATGTCCGAAGTCCTTTAAAATGCTATACATCCAAAAGTACATCGCAATTGCATGGACAAAAATTTACGTATTCTGTTTTCTCCTTGCATTCGTAGGGTGTACCGGTAGCACGACCACGATTGAATTGTCACCCGCCACCCGCGCGGAATTGGATGCTATTCTCAACACGCTGCAAGCCAGGTACGACCTGACGGGTTCCTTAAAGATCACCCGGATGATGGTAACGATTGAAGAGGGCGAACAACGCGAGGAACTCCGGGAATCGTTGTGGTATAAAAGATCGGAGAACGGCGGGGAGTTGCTCCATATCCAAGCACTGGGAGGAATGAACGAACCACGCGGCATCGCAATTGCAAATCAGGACAAGAACCAGTTCCTGCTCCATCTTGTCAATGAGCAGAAAGCATACGTCGGACCGCTATCGGATGGAGTATTGCGAGAAATTTTCGGCGTGGATTTGCGTGTGTCAGATGTCCTGAGTGCGATATTCGCCAATCCGTTCCTCGATGGACGTACTGCTAACTTCATATCCGTTGAAAGTTCCGGAGCAAAATTTATTATTAAGCGTCCGGGGGTCCAAACCGGGCACATGGAGACTATCACGTTCTTCATCCGCGAGGATGAACCACGAGTTACAGAATGGCACATCCACGACGAAAACGGCACGCTTGAACAACGTGCTACCTTCGCTGACTACCGTGAGGTGAGCGGTATCCTCCGACCCCACAAGGTCGAAATCGAACGTCCGATTGAACAAACACGAGTCGCCGTGAAAATCGCCAAAGTTGAACTGAACGTCGAGATTAAAGACAGCAAGTTTGACCCTGAACCCTTTCTGGGCGAGGACATTGAAATTATTCCCTTGTCCGAATTAAGAAAATAGTGAACAAAAATCGTGCAAAAGATAAAGGTCCGCGCGCATGCGAAAATTAACCTCTATCTCGATGTCGTAGGCAAACGCGAGGATGGCTATCATAACCTCGAAACGGTTTTCCATTCAGTCGAGTTGCACGACGATGTTATCATCCGCAAACAGGCAGCAAAAGGCATAATAGTTTCCTGTGAACACCCAGGGGTCCCGCGTGATTCACGTAATTTGGCATATCGCGCAGCGAATCTCCTCAGTAATTCAGTAGGCGGTATCGGCGGACTTGTGATTGAGATTCATAAGCGGATTCCGGTTGCGGCTGGACTCGCAGGTGGGAGTGCAAACGCTGCTGCCGTTCTTCACGGCGTAAATGAACTTTTCGGGTTAGGTTTTACACAGGAAACCCTCATGCAGTTTGGAGCACAATTGGGGGCAGATGTTCCGTTCTGCTTGCATGGCGGTGCCGCATTGGGGCTTGGCATCGGCGATCAATTAACACCTCTTCCCGTACTCCCAGATGTACCGCTCCTCCTTTTAAATCCGGGTATCGAAATTTCGACAGGGACTGTATTTAAGAAATTGAATTTTTCCTTGACAACACGAGAAAAAAGAAGTATAATTATAAAGGCTTGTTTGGAAAAGGGGGATGTCATCGGCATCGGGAAAAATCTATACAACCTACTTGAGGTGCCAGTTTTTTCTCAATACCCCGAAATCGCCGTGCTAAAAACTGAGTTATCTACGCAGACTGGGTCTTGCGGCGCGCTCATGTCGGGTAGCGGTGCTACGGTGTTCGCTGTGATGCACAATAGTGAGGCGGCACGTCGAAGTGAATCACACTTCATAAATAGAGTCAACTTTTGTACAACCACGGTCACCAGTCCCGTCGGTGTGCATGTATATTAACGATTAAAGGGCGGTGGCCAAGCGGTAAGGCACAGGTCTTTGGCACCTGCATGCGTAGGTTCGAATCCTACCCGCCCTGTCTCCTTTTGCGGCGTACTCGCCCATAAGTGATCTGCCTTGAGGCAGCGACTGAATCTACAAAGAAAAAAGGTTAGAATCTTAAAATGCAACAAGCAAAATTAGAGGCGCAACAACGCGATACCTTCGGGAAACAGAACGCCCGTGAACTCCGGAAAGAGGGCAGGGTCCCCGCTGTGCTATACGGTCGCGCACAAGACACCGTGGCGATCCAACTCAACGCACGCACCTTCAAACATTTTCTAAGGACGTACGGTGAAAACGTTATCATCAATATGGAAATCAGTGACGGTAACAATGAAACTGTCATTATCAAAGAAATTCAACGCCATCCGGTGGATAAACACATGTTAATGCATGCGGATTTTATCAGAATCTCTTTGGATGAGCCAGTGACATCACACGTGCCAGTAGTCCTCGTAGGTAATCCACACGGTGTTCAAGAGGGTGGAGTCCTTGAATCCCCTCTCCGTGAAATGACCCTTTACTGCCTACCAATGCATATGCCGAATGAGATCAACATTGACATAGGGCATTTGGATATCGGTGACGCCATCTATGTGAGCGAGCTAACCCTGGCCGAGGAAATTGAGATCTTAGATGAACCAGAACGGATTCTTGCGATGGTGAGCCAACCACGCATCCAACTCGATGAAGTAACAGAGGCTGAAGAGGGCGAAGGAGAACTGGAAGAAGCCGATGAAGAACCTACGGAACCAGAAATTATTTCCCGTAGGCGCGATGATGACGACGACGAATAGCGTTGCCATACAAAAAACCACAAGAAACATTAGAAAAACGGTTAGCGCGTTTTTCTTAAGCATTCTCGCGTGGATTATCGCACTCAACGGTCCCGCTCAAGAACCCTCCGTTCGCTTCATTGATGTCAATGGAGGAACCATCGCCGAGGTGTCTGCACAACGCCAAGCGGAACAGATTTACCTCTCTGTTGACGCTGTGAGACAGATCTTCGATCTCGAAATGACGGATCAATACAATCATCCGCGAAAACGACTCACCCTGAAAACGAAAGGCAAGCAAATCCGATTACAAATTGGGAACTCGGTCGTCAGTATCGATCCCGGTGGACAGACACGCACCCTTCCCACGCCTCCAATAATCATCGAGCAACAGCCCATGTTACCGATCGCTTTTTTCACGCAACTCCTACCAGAACTCAATAATTTTGAAGCCCTCTACAATCCCAGTTTGAATAGGGTACAACTTAGACCCAAGGGAGCATGGACACCAGCGGCGATAGGTGATTCCGTGAATTGGGCAATCATCATCGACCCAGGACACGGTGGGGCAGACGACCGTGGATGCGAAAGTAGTACCGGTCTCCTTGAAAAAGACATCGTACTCGCACTCGCAAAACAACTTTCTTCGATCAGCAATGAGCAGGGGATACAGGTCTACCTTACACGTCAGACAGATACGAAAAAGACACACTTTGAACGCATTCAGGTCGCAAAACGGAACCAAGGACAACTCTTTCTCAGCCTACACTGCAACGCATCATTTTCACCGCATGAAAAAGGCATTAAAATTTACCTCAACAATCCCAAAGGACAACTTCGATTCCCAAGTAACGTCCAGTCAGCGCTTACAGGACAACGGTTAAAAATTCTTGCTCAAGCCAATTTCCTAAAGCAGAGCCAAGACTTCGCACACGCGCTGCAAACAGAATTGAATTTCCTAACGGAAACACCAGTTGAGATTACCGAACTCCCACTTGTAGCGTTATCCGAAGCCTATATGCCGGCACTCGTTCTGGAACTCGGCTATCTCTCCAACGTGGAGGACTTAGAGAAACTCTCTAATTCTGAATATATCGCAGGCGTTGCCCAAGCAATTGTCCGTGCTTTCCAACGATACATTTCTTCTATTAACCCGCCTGTCCCGTCAACACTATTAGAATAGGAACACACTAATCGGTTTAGAACAGACTTGTACTTGTATACAAGGAAAACCTATGTCAGACACTCAAGAAACGGTAAACATTTCTGACATCCAAAGTGAACGGATCTCAAGAGCACAAGGGGGGCTTATTGAGCAACTTGCGGGAGATGCATACAGTAGTGCCGGGTTTTCAAGACTCTTAGTGATATGGGGAATAACTTTGGTTCTCATCGCAGTCGGTCTCGGTGTGACATTATATCTGATTGAACGGTCAAAGCAATCACTGGTTCCGACAGCACCACCACCATTGCCCATCGCCGCTAACCCGTCAGACATACCGCCCCCACCGCAAGAGGTCAACCTATTTCTTCTCGACACGACTGCGCTGACGCTTGTCCCGGTTAAAATCGAACGACGACTCCACGCTGAACTTACCAAACGTTTAAGTCAAATAGTCACAGCACTCATTCAGGAAACACCACCCAACTTTAGAAACACGATCCCGCGTGGAACAGTCTTGAACGAAGCCTACATCGATAGCCAACAAACCGCGTATTTGGACTTTTCAAACCATCTCACCGATGGGCACATCGGCGGAACAACAGCAGAACTTTTGACCATCACGGCAATTCTCAAAACCGTTTTTGACGCATTTCCTGAAGAAATCAAACAGGTTCAGATTTTAATCGAGGGTGAGGAAGTGAAAACGCTCGCGGGACACCTCAACCTTTCACAACCTCTACATCTGTTTCAATAAACTTTTAATTTATGGACTCCTGGACTAAAGATGAAATCTGCGATATTACTCCGCAAGGAAAAATTAAAAATTCGCAAGGTATAATTAAAAAGTGAAACTCATTGTTGGACTCGGTAATCCGGGGATACGCTACGAACAGACCAAACATAACGTCGGCTTTCGCGTGATTGATGCACTCTACAAGGAGTGCAGCCGAAGTACGTCCGTATTCAAAAGCCAAACGCGTCTGGCTCATACATCAATTTGCAAATC
>JAPOOP010000441.1 GCA_026713385.1 Candidatus Poribacteria bacterium
CACGGAATGTTCATAAAACGTCTGTTTCCACCAGAGTCCGTGTTCACCGACCTGTTCACCGTGATCTGAACTATAGAGGATTAGAGTGTCCTCATCTAACCCGTTTTCTCGGAGTGCTGTTAAGATCTGTCCAATCATCATATCCATCCGCGTTACCAACGCCCAATACGCTACGCGCGAGCGAAGGATTTCGGCATCGGAAACTTCGACAATGCCACATTTTTCACGCCACCACCGGAAGTAGGGATGCAACACCTCTGAAAAGGGTTCAGGATTTTGGGGCATCGTCATCTGTGCTTCATACAGTTGATAATCCTCTTGACGAGCGACGAAAGGCTGATGCGGTAGCATAAATCCGACGGAAATCGAAAATGGAGCGTCTAAAAGTCCTGCCCGCTTCTGGATTCCGAGTCGATTGAGGTAATCAACTGTTGCAGCCGTCACGTCCTCATCGTGCACCTGATAGGCACTCTGCCCTGCCCCAGATTTTTTGAGGCTCACACGTGCCGGACCTGCTGTGCCGGACAATTCACCGTGATCAACACCGCGCCCACCCTGATAGTTCGGACCGTGGTCCCCGACGAGACGTTCGGCGTATCCGTGCAACTGATCCGGTCCCAGCGCGTGCATTCGCCCGATAAGCACCGGTTTATACCCCGCTGCTCCCATTGCATGTGCAAATGTAGGAATACTGGAATCAAGGATATGGTTGTTGGTCCAGACTGCGTTCTCGTGAGGATAACGACCACTCAACATCGACATCCGGGATGGAACACAGATCGGAGATGGACAATAGACGTTTTCAAACACCACCCCCTCGGCAGCGAGGCTATCAAGATTAGGGGTCTTCACCAACGAGTCGCCGTAGCAACCCGTCACATAAGGATCATGTTGGTCAGAATGGATATAAAGCAGATTGGGACCCTGAGGACGCATCTAAAATCCCTCGCAAAAATTCATTGGATTTCCTTCATTATATGCACACGCGAGTTTTTGTCAAGAGAAGCAATTTCCTAAGGCATGAATCCTAATTATTAAAGCATTTTTGGTAGATTTTACGGGAATTGTCGGTTTTGGAATCCCAATCCTTTAGGTTTGGGAGGAAAAACCGCCCTCTTGGAAAGGACCAAAGCGTTCATTTTTTCCTTGACACTTGGTCCGAAATTGTAGTATAATGAAAGTATCAGGTTGGCAGACATAATCAGCGTTACCGCTTGGTAACGTGTCGGTTTCCTCCCACTGATTAGGGGATAAATACCTGATACCTGAGAGTCCATGAGATTAACCTTTAAGTATCCTGTGCATCCGACCCAGAAAGAAGAAAGAATATTAGAAAAGTGGTTGGCACACCTTTGCGACCTTCAGAACTCGGCTCGCCACGATAGACTCGTTGCGTATGAGACCGAAGGTGCTTTTGTGTCGCTCTCTGACCAGCAAACCCTTCTCAGGGTCGCGCGCGAGACGTATAACGACTTCCGTGAAGTTCCCCAAGATTTCCAGAACCATGCCCTCCGCAGAAACGACAAAGCGTTTACGGCTTTTCGCAAACGTTGTAAAGAGGGTGCAGCGAAAAAAGGTTACCCTCGCTATAAAAAGCGTGTACGTTCTCTGACGTGGAGTCTGCGAAAATATACCAAAGTCGTTCGTAAAAAGACGAAAGACGCTGAAAAACAAACAATTCGTGTTCGTGAGAATCCAATCATAGAAACTCAGTTTAGACACAACCGCTTGAAAGTGCCGAAGTTAGGTGATGTCAAGATACGCATGCACCGCCCCCTACAAGGCGATCCGAAAGAAGTCACGATCGTCAAGAAAGCCTCGGGGTGGTATGCCCATATCGTTTGTGAGATCCCCGATACGCCGAAAGTAGAACCGACTGCCGCTGCTGCGGTTGACGTTGGCACGACCCACTACCTGACGACCTCTGAAGGCGAAAAAGAGGACAACCCACGTTGGTATCGTCAAGCAGAAGGGTTGCTCCGAAAACACTCCAAAGACTTCTCTCGAAAGAAAAAAGGTAGCCAGCGTTGGCAGAAGCAAAAACACAAACTCGCTTTACACCATGAACGGACGACAAACAGACGCAAAGACTTTATTGGAAAACTCGTTTACAAACTCTACCACCATCAGAAAAATAATGTGTTGGTCGCCGAGAATCTAAATACCTCCAACATGGTAAAGAACAAACACCTCAGCAAGAGCATTTCGGATGCGTCTTGGGCAACCTTCTTTGAGTGGTGTGCGAGTATAGCCGAAAGAGACGGCTTGCACTTTCACCAAGTTGACCCTAAGAATACTTCGCAAACCTGCTCCGCTTGTGGTGAGAAATCGCAAAAGAAACTCTCTCTTGCGATACGCACCTTTAACTGCCAGTTTTGTGGAACTTCGTTAGACCGAGACCATAACGCTGCATTAAACATACTTCTAAGGGCGGCTTGCGCCCGTCGTGGAGAGCGTTGGGTTACCGACCTCTATGAAGCGAGAAACAAGAACGAAGCACGAGACACGGGAAACCTACAAAACGCAAAACAGTTATTGCTTTTTGCTACAGGAACAAGTCTTTAGGCTTGGGTACATTGAC
>JAPOOP010000383.1 GCA_026713385.1 Candidatus Poribacteria bacterium
ACGCGCCAGAAAATTGAGGAAAAGATTGGGGCACGCATGCGTCCCGTCGTCAATGCAACAGGCACGGTCACTCACACCAACTTAGGCAGATCCCTGTTAAGCGATTCTACCTGTGAAGCGATCCAACAAGCCGCACAAAACTACGTCAACCTCGAATACGACATCGCAACAGGCAGACGAGGACACCGAGATAGGCTCACCGAACCGCTCTTACAGCAATTGACTGGTTGTGAAGCATCCACAGTCGTTAATAACAACGCCGCGGCGGTTCTACTCGCACTCCAGACGATGGCACGCGGCAAAGAAGTCATCGTCTCACGCGGGGAACTCATCGAAATCGGTGGAGCATTTCGAGTTCCTGATGTAATGGCGGCGAGCGGCGCAATCCTCCGCGAAGTCGGCACCACCAACCGAACCCATCTCCGAGATTACGCCGAGGCTATCACTGAAAACACAGGATTACTGCTCAAGGTGCATCCAAGCAACTACAAAATTCTCGGTTTCACTTCAACGCCTTCGATGGAAGAATTGACGGAACTCGGTGCACAGCACGGTATCCCAACGATGGAAGACCTTGGAAGCGGCGCGCTTATTGATATGACAACTTATGGACTCCCGCATGAACCCCTCGTCGGAGAGCGAATCGCCAGTGGCGTTGATATCGTTACCTTTAGTGGCGACAAATTGCTCGGTGGACCCCAAGCCGGAATTATCGTCGGTAAAGCGGAATGGATCGAACAGATGCGTAAAAATCCGATGATGCGGGCACTCCGAGTCGATAAACTCATTATTGCCGGTTTGTCAGCGACGTTGCAACTCTATCTCACAGAGGATGCCACCCTAACTGAACGGTTTCCGATGCTCAACCGCTATACCCGATCAATAGAGGCACTCCACACCCTTGCAACGGAGCTCAAAGCGCAGTTAGAACCTCTCTTCGGGGAAAAGATCGGCATTCAAGTGTTAGAAACCTACGGACAAATCGGGAGTGGTGCCCTCCCTGTCGAGACGCTGCCGAGCATCGCACTTGTCCTTGAACCTTCAAAGGGATCGGCTGAAATGCTCGCTGCACAATTCCGAAACGCTACGATTCCTGTCATCGGCAGAATCAAGGACGGTCTTTTCTGGTTGGACCTTCGGACAGTTTATGAAAGAGAACAGGCGTGGATCGTCGAAACCGCCACACAGGTTGCCAAAGCGTTATGAAAGCCGTGGGCATCCTTCTCATTAGTATCATCAGCGTCGGCATGTCCGCCTGCGGGGAAAGCGAAGAAGGATCATCCACCACTGAAAATGCAGCAGAAATCGTCTCTGAAGTTGATGGTGCCACAATGGTGCTGATCCCAGCAGGTACGTTTCAGATGGGGTCCACTACCGGGGATAGCGATGAACAACCCGTGCATACCGTCACCCTCAATGCATTCTATATGGACACACATGAGGTAACGAATGCCCGCTATCAGAAATTTGTCCAGAGCACAGGCTATTCGCAGCCACCGCTGTCGCATAACCCAAGGTTCAATGCCCCTGATGCTCCTGTTGTTCGGGTGAACTGGAGCGATGCGGTCGCGTACGCCGCATGGGCAAATAAACGACTGCCTACCGAAGCAGAGTGGGAATACGCCGCACGCGGC
>JAPOOP010000444.1 GCA_026713385.1 Candidatus Poribacteria bacterium
ACATATCGGTGCCGGTGTCCGCCCCCATGAATTTCACAAAGAACTTATCGAAACGGGGCATATCGACATTATCCTTACCTTCTTAGACTATACGTTGTTATCTCAATCTGCGTCTGAAACAACCTTACCGCTGGCACGCGAACACGATGTCGGCATCATCCTCGCGAGTCCATTAGGTATGGGAAGTCTGACTGGAGCAGAACCGAAAGTCGAAGACGAGCGCCGCCGTAATCCTGACGCTGAACCCAAGGCGTATGCGATGTGGAAATGGTGCCAGGAACGCGAGGTCAACATCCGTCATCTGGCGATGCAGTTTTGTCTGGCTGCCCCCATAGAAGGTGTTGTGATGTTCGGTCCTGCGGATAAAGCACAGGTTGAAGACGGATATGAAGCAGCGACAACTGACATCTCGGAAGACATTTGGGAGGCATTTGAAGCGGAGTTTGACATCAAGCGCGGTATGTGAAATAAGTACGAAGTGCGGTTTTCAGCCTCGCTATTTCTTTATAACTTGAAGGATTGAAAGATAAATAAACGTGGAACAAGTTCTACTGTTTCACACCAGCCGCCAAATCTGAGGCGAAGTGTTTCACCGCAGTAAGCAATTTCGCCTCGTCATCCATATTATCTTCAACAACATTGACGATAGCACTCCCCACAATTACACCATCAGCGATCTCCGCGATCTGCGTTGCCTGATCCGGTGTTGACACACCAAAACCGACGCTAATCGGCTTGTCAGTGTGTTTTCGCAGTTCTGCAATCATCGGTGCGATTTCGTCTGATAACATCGCCCGTGCACCCGTTACACCTGTTACTGAAACACAATAGATAAAACCGGTGCTGACAGATGCGATTAATTGCATCCGTTCCGGTGGACTTGTCGGTGCGGCAAGGAAGATCGTGGCGAGGTCGTATCGCGGTGCGATCTCAAGGAGCGATTGTGATTGTTCGGGTGGCAAATCCGGGACGATGACACCGTCGACGCCTGCGTCTTGTGCAGCCTTGCAAAAGGCATCCTCTCCCATCCGAAAGATCGGGTTATAGTAGCTCATCAGAGCGATAGGAATTTCTGTCTGTGAGCGGAGAGATGCCACTATTTCCAGAATCTGCTGGAGTGAGATGTGATACGTGAGTGCGCGTTCGCTCGCACGTTGGATGGTAGGTCCGTCTGCAATTGGATCAGAAAAGGGAACGCCAAGTTCAATGAGGTCTGCGCCTGCTTCCTCAAGTGTAAGAAGAATTTTAGAGGTAAGCTCAGGTGTTGGATCTCCGGCACAGAGATACGGCATAAATGCCTTAGTACCTTGATCTCGAAGTTCTTGAAATTTTTTGTCAATTCGATTCATGGATATGATTGAGTTCCGGCTTTCTCTTGATATGTTTTCTCAATTATACCTTGAATAAAGTGAATTGTCAAGTAGAGTTACAAATCCATTCCAGAAATCATGGCAAAAAAGTAGGCGAGGCGTGGCTGCCTCGCCTTACAATATTTTAATCACGCCCTACGGAAGACGAACTCACCATCTTCAAAATCAACGGCGATTGCGTCACCATCGTGAAAAGTACCTTCCAGCATCTGAATCGCCAACGGATTGAGGATATCCCGCTGGATTGTGCGCCGGAGCGGTCGCGCACCGTACACCGCATCAAATCCGCGTTCGACTAATTCCCCTTTCGCAGATTCAGAAAGCGTCAGTGCCATCTCCTTCTCTGCGAAGCGATTGCTGAGTTGCGTGAGTTCCAGCGTGACAATCCGTTTTAATTCCTCGACACCGAGCCGATCAAAAATAATCAGATCGTCAATACGGTTCAAGAATTCAGGTGGAAAATGGGTCTGTACCCCTTCCATCACTTTCCGACGAATCTCTTTTGCGTCCAAAAGTGCATCACTAATCCACTGGCTCCCGATATTGGAGGTCATGATGACAACTGTGTTTTTGAAATCGACGGTGCGTCCTTGGCCGTCCGTCATTCTGCCGTCATCAAGCATCTGGAGCAAGACATTGAACACCTCCGGATGCGCCTTCTCAACCTCATCAAGCAGGATGACGCAGTAAGGATGTCGTCGGACGGCTTCGGTGAGTTGTCCGCCTTCATCGTAGCCGACGTATCCCGGTGGCGCGCCGATCAATCGTGAGACGGTGTGTTTCTCCATGTACTCGCTCATATCAATACGCGCCATGGCGTTCGCATCGTCGAACAAGAATTCGGCGAGCGATTTGGCGAGATGCGTTTTACCGACGCCGGTCGGTCCCATGAAAAGGAAAGAACCGAGCGGTCGATCAGGATCGCCGAGACCGACGCGAGCGCGTCGAATCGCATTCGAGACAGCACTCACCGCCTCATCTTGCCCGATCACCTGTTCGCGCAGACGCTCCTCCATGCTGAGGAGTTTCTGGGTCTCGCCTTCCATGAGTCGAGAAACAGGGATACCCGTCCACTTCGCTACAATTTCAGCAATATCTTCTGCACGCACGCGTTCCTTCAACATCTGCGTACCTTGTGTGTCCGTTTCCAAAGCTTCCCGGACAGTCTTGAGGCGTGATTCCAATTCCGGTATCTCGCCGTACTCAATCTCTGACGCTCTGGCGAGGTTGCCCACACGTTTGGCTTGCTCCGACTCAATACGGAGTACTTCAATCTGTTCCATTAACTCGCCAATCTGCGTCAAATTCGCTTTTTCGTTCTGCCACGCGGCTTTAAGTGCGTTTGCCCTCTCTTTAAGTTCGGCAAACTCGGCTATTAGTTTCTCAAGACGTTGTTGTGAAGCACCGTCTTCCTCTTTCTCCAGTGCCTGTTGCTCAATCTGGAGCTGGATAATCCGGCGTTCCACCTCGTCAATCTCCTCTGGCACGCTGTCGATTTCAATGCGCAATCTCGACGCGGCTTCATCCACCAAATCCACGGCTTTATCTGGTAGGAAGCGTTCGGAGATATAACGCTTTGAGAGGGTAGCTGCAGCGACAATAGCACTGTCTTGAATTTGCACGCCGTGATGTGTCTCATAGCGTTCCTTCAAACCCCGAAGAATGGCAATCGTGTCCTCAACTGACGGCTCCTCAACCTGCACAGGTTGGAATCGGCGTTCCAAGGCGGCATCTTTCTCAATATGTTTGCGGTACTCGTCAAGTGTGGTCGCGCCTATGCACCGGAGTTCACCGCGTGCCAGTGCGGGTTTGAGCATGTTTGAAGCGTCCACAGCACCTTCCGCTGCGCCTGCACCGACGATGGTATGGAGTTCATCGATAAAGAGCACCACTTGCCCTTCTGCTTGTTCCACATCGGCAAGGACGGCTTTCAGTCTATCCTCAAATTCACCGCGATACTTACTACCAGCAATGAGTGCCCCTAAATCGAGGGCAATGAGTCGTTTATCGCGGAGACTTTCTGGAACATCACCATCAGTAATACGTTGTGCTAACCCCTCTACAATCGCCGTTTTCCCGACACCCGGTTCACCGATTAGGACGGGGTTATTTTTTCGTCTTCGGGAAAGCACCTGCATCACACGACGGATTTCATCGTCCCGCCCGATAACTGGGTCGAGCTTACCTGAAATTGCCTCCTGCGTGAGTTCCCTACCAAATCGGGTGAGTGCTTGATATTTGTCCTCGGGGTTCTGGTCGGTTACTCGCTGTGTCCCCCGGATATCGACGAGTGCCTTGAGAATCTTGTCCTTTGTTACACCTGCTTCACGAAGAATTTTGCCTACTTCGCTCTGTTTCGTCTCGGCACACGCTATCAGGAGGTGTTCTGTACTGATGTATTCGTCCTTGAGTGCCGTCGCCACTTTAAATCCAGTATCCAAGACGGATTGCAAAGCAGGGGCAATACGCATTTCAGCCGCTGTGCCTTGTACTTTCGGTGCTTTTTGAACAACGGCTTCAACCGCTGATGTAATTCCAGCAGTATCAACACCTAACTTCTGAAGAATCGGTGTAACAATTCCATCCGTTTGCCTGATGAGAGCCAACATCAGATGTTCAACGCCAAGTTCGGGACTTTGGGTATTTGTTGCTAAACCTTGTGCTGTTTCGAGTGCTTCTTGCGCTTTAATTGTAAATCTATCAAATCTCATTTTTTTAATTACTCCTTGCGGTTCGATGAGGTAAGTTTGCTATTTGACGTTCATCCCGTAGAACCGCCCTCCATTACATTACGGGCTACGCACTTTTGTTGTGGTGGATGCGGTTTCAAGCCGCATTTACCAGGGAAGTGCGTAAGTCCTAAACGATATATTTTGTCAAGCAAGTCGTTATTTTACTGATTTAACCCGCTAAATCCGCTTATCGGGGGACCTTAAGAGGAATTGCATAAGTTCTACTGTTGTTAGTAATATAGCAAGATCTATGCCATTGCTATCTCTACGCCGAGACTTGACAGAATTGTGAATAGGGTATCAATCCTGTGCCACTTTGGCATCCAATGCGCAAATCTGACAGGGAAAATCGATTGCGACACGCCAATTTAACACTTGATTTTCATTTTTCTGGAGGAGGTTCGGTCATCACAAGTTCTTGATTCACCGCGAGGTTTTTCAATGTCTGCACAACGCCACTTTGCCAGCGGATCTGAAGTTTATCCACACGGGTGCGCTCACCAAGTCCGAAGAGTAACCTTGGATCATTACTACTGAGATAACTGTATCCTCGGTGTACTTCACGCGTTTCGGATTCAGCACCAAGTGTCAATGTAACGCGTGCCCCGATGCCATCACGATTGCTGCGGGTGCCGATCAGTTTGAGA